>JBIKXN010000053.1:0-11995 GCA_044355765.1 Alphaproteobacteria bacterium | reverse complement strand
CAACGCGGGCGACATGATCAAGCGTCTCACCCTCAGCTACAACCGCCAGCGCCAGGCCTCGATCACCAAGGAGTTGATCGAGATCATCTCGGGCGCCGAAGCGGTCTAACCGATTTCCGGCAGGAGCAGCACGATGGCAAACAACAATGTCGGTCGCATCACGCAGGTCATGGGCGCCGTCGTCGACGTGCATTTCGACGGCGAACTGCCCAACATCCTGAACGCGCTCCACGTCCAGAACCAGGGCAAGACCCTGGTCCTGGAGGTGGCGCAGCACCTGGGCGAGCAGTCCTGCCGCACCATCGCGATGGACTCGTCGGATGGCCTGGTCCGAGGCCAGGAGGCCGTCGACACCGGCGCCCCGATCTCGATGCCGGTCGGCCCCGAGACGCTCGGTCGCATCATCAACGTCATCGGCGAGGCGATCGACGAGCGCGGCCCGGTCAACGCCAAGAAGTCCTCGCCCATCCACCGCTCCGCGCCGGAATTCGTCGACCAGTCGACCGAGGCGCAGATCCTCGTCACGGGCATCAAGGTCATCGACCTGCTCGCGCCCTACGCCAAGGGCGGCAAGATCGGCCTGTTCGGCGGCGCCGGCGTCGGCAAGACCGTGACGATCATGGAGCTCATCAACAACGTCGCGAAGGCGCATGGCGGCGTGTCGGTCTTCGCGGGCGTGGGCGAGCGCACGCGCGAGGGCAACGACCTCTATCACGAGATGATCGAATCGGGCGTCATCAAGCTCGACGGACCGGGCTCGAAGGTGGCGCTGGTCTACGGCCAGATGAACGAGCCGCCGGGTGCCCGCGCGCGCGTCGGTCTCTCGGGGCTGACCGTCGCCGAGTATTTCCGCGACGAGGAGGGCCAGGACGTCCTGTTCTTCGTCGACAACATCTTCCGCTTCACGCAGGCGGGCGCCGAGGTGTCGGCGCTGCTCGGCCGCATCCCCTCGGCGGTCGGCTACCAGCCGACGCTGTCGACGGACATGGGCGCGCTGCAGGAGCGCATCACCTCGACCAAGAAGGGCTCGATCACCTCGGTGCAGGCCATCTACGTGCCCGCCGACGACCTGACCGACCCGGCGCCGGCGACGTCCTTCGCCCATCTCGACGCGACCACGGTGCTCTCGCGCCAGATCGCCGAGCTCGGCATCTTCCCGGCCGTCGACCCGCTCGACTCGACCTCGCGCATGCTCGACCCGCGCGTCATCGGCGAGGAGCACTACCAGGTCGCGCGCGACGTGCAGCGCGTGCTCCAGACCTACAAGTCGCTGCAGGACATCATCGCGATCCTGGGCATGGACGAACTCTCGGAAGAGGACAAGCTGGTCGTGGCGCGCGCGCGCAAGATCCAGCGCTTCCTCTCGCAGCCCTTCCATGTCGCCGAGGTCTTCACCGGCACGCCGGGCGTGCTGGTGAAGCTCGAGGACTCGATCAAGGGCTTCAAGAAGATCGTCGCGGGCGAATGCGACGACATGCCGGAAGCGGCGTTCTACATGGTCGGCACCATCGAAGAGGCCATGGAGAAGGCGCGCAAGATGGCGGCCGAGGCGGCCTGAGCTCGGCAGCCCAGGAATCCGCCCGGCGCAGCCACAGACGAGGATCGAGGCCATGGCCGAGAAAGTCGAGTTCGAACTCGTCAGCCCCGAGCGACTGCTCGTCTCGCGGGCCGTCGACATGGTGGTCGTGCCCGGCGCGGAGGGCGATTTCGGCGTCCTGCGCGGCCATGCCCCGCTGATCTCGACCCTGCGACTGGGCGTGATCGACATCCACGAGTCGGGCGCGGTCGCCGAACGCATCTTCGTCGCTGGCGGCTTCGCCGAGGTGACGGCGGAGCGATGCACGGTCCTGGCCGAGCAGGCGACGCGCCTGGGCGATCTCGACCGCGGTGCGATCGAGGCCGAACTCAAGGGCCTGCGCGACCGTCTTTCCGTCGCCGATGTCGCCGCCGAGCGCGCGGCGCTCGACCAGCGCATCGCGATCGCCGAAGCCAAGCTCGCCCTGGTCTGATCCGGCGCCAGCGCCCGGGACGTCGGCGCGGCGCTACTCGCGCACGCCGCCTTCCGTTCGCGCCCCGCCTTACCTATATCGGGACCGACGGAGGTCCTGGCCGATGGGACACTGGACGCTCGACAGCATCGATTGGAGCCGGTTCGATCGCGCGCGCGTATCGCCCGACCTGCTCGCGGTGGCGAAGGCGGCGGCGCTGGTGGAGGCGAATGGGCGCGACTACGCGACCTATCTCGCCAATGTCTTCGCCGACGATCCCGATTTCCGCCAGGCCGCCGCGCGCTGGGCCGAGGAGGAGGTCCAGCACGGCGACGCGCTCGCGCGCTGGTCGCGGCTGGCCGATCCCGCCTGGGATTTCGACGCCGCGGTGGCGCGCTTCAGGGCCGGCTACAGCTTGCCGCTCGACGCGACCGCATCGGTGCGCGGGTCGCGCGCCGGCGAATTGATCGCCCGCTGCATCGTCGAGACCGGAACCAGTTCCTATTACAGCGCGCTGGCCGAGGCGTCGGACGAGCCCGTCTTCGCCGAGATCTGCCGCCGTATCGCCGCCGACGAATTCCGCCACTACAAGCTCTTCTACGAGCATATGCGCCGATATCTGCAGCGCGAGCGCATCGGCGCCGTCGGCCGCGCGCGCATCGGGCTCGGCCGGTTGCTCGAGGCGGGCGACGACGAACTGGCCTGCGCCTATTTCGCCGCCAACGCGCCGGCGGACGCCCGCTACGACCGGCGGCGCTGGAGCCGCGCCTATGCGCGGCGCGCCTATGCCGTCTACCGGCCGTCGCATGTCGCGCGCGGCCTCGCCATGGCGCTCAAGGCGGTCGGGCTGCCCGCGAACGGCAAGCTCCACGCGACGCTGTGGCCGCTCGCCGCGCGGCTGATCTTCTGGCGCGCCCGCCGTCTCGCGGCCGCCGGCGCCTGAACCGCCCGCTCAGCAGGCGTCGCGCAGCGCCTGCATGTCGGGCACGCGCAGCTGACCGCGGCGCAGCGTGGCGATGCCTTCCTCGTCGAGCTGCGTCAGCATGCGGCACACCGTCTCGACCCGCAGCGCGGTGGCGTCGGCGAGATGGCGCTGCGACAGCGGCATCGCCATCGCGACGCTGTCGGGCGCGCCGTTGGGCTCGGCCCGGTCGACCAGTTCGGCGAGCAGCTGGCAGACCCGTACGCGGGCGGAGCGATAGCTGATCGAGGTCATGCGTTCATGCGCGCGCGCGCCGACGTCTTCGAACTGCCGGCAGAGCGCGCGGGCGAAGCGGGGATCGGAGCCGATCAGCGCATCGAATGCGCCGCGGCCGATCGCCGCGACCTCGGAATCGCTCAGCGTCTCGATCGCGTAGGGCGCCGGCCGCGCGACGACGAAACCGAGCGGCTCGCCCGGCAGCACGAAATCGAGGATCTGGCGCCGTCCGTCGGGCAGCGACTTGTATTTCATCGCCAAGCCACGCAGGAAGACATAGAGATGCGCGGTCTCGGCGCCCTCGTGGAAGAGCTGCGCTCCGGCCGGCAGGCGTCGGCGCAGCGCGCGGTCGAAATGCGTCGTCAGCCAGTCTGTGGCCCGGTCGCCGCCCGGCGCGTCGGCGCGCATCGCCGGCAGACGCTCGGCGCGGGCAACCGGAACATGCGGGGCGGGGAATTTGAGCGACAGATGCGTCATGGCCTGACCTCCTCCTCGACTGGCCGACGACCCGTCGCGGCACCTTCGGCGCTCGCGCGGCATCGACAGGCGGATCGTATGGGGCAGGACAGGAGCGCGGGGCCGCGCGGAAACGCGCGCGTCACTAGGTCGCAACCCGGGGCTGGCCCCGGCCGTCAGGGCACGACGATGTCGCCGGGCGGCAGGGCCTCGCCGCGCGCCGCGCGGGCGATGTTGTCGAACATCCGGCGCACGGTCGGCTCGAAATTGTCGGCGGCCATCGCCGCGAGATGCGGCGTCACCGTCATGTTTTCGAGGCCGAGCAGTTCGCTGTCGGCCGGCAGGGGTTCGGTATCGAAGACGTCGGACGCGGCGGCGAGGATCGTGCCGTCGCGCAGCGCCCGGACCAGATCCGCCTCGACCACCACTCCGCCGCGCGCGACATTGACCAGGATCGCGCTGCGCTTCATGCGGGCCAGCGCGGCGGCGTCGATCATGCCGGCGGTGGCCGGCGTCAGCGGGCAATGCAGGCTGACGACGTCGGCGCGCGCCAGCAGGTCGTCGAGCGCGGCGTGGCGCACGCCAAGGGCGGCCTCCTCGGCGGGCGGCAGCTTCGTCGGCTTGGCGTAGAGGATCTCGCAGCGGAAGCCGGCGAGCAGCCGCGCCACCGTCCGGCCGATCGCGCCGAAGCCGACGATGCCGACGGTCTTCCCCGACAGCGTGAAAGGATCGCGCGGCGTGGGCGCGCGCCAGCGGCCCTGGTGCAGCCCGGCATGGCCATGCGCCATGTGGCGCAGCGTCGCCAGCATGAGGCCGATGGCGAACTCGGCGACCGGCACCGCGTTGCTGCCGGTGGTGCGCGCGACCGCGATGCCCAGCGCGCGCGCTGCGTCGAGATCGAAATTATCGACGCCGACGCCCCATTTGTGCAGCAGCTTCAGCCGCGTCGCCGCGCGCAGGACGTCGCCGCTCACCGCCACCTGGCCCGAGATCGCGAAATCGGCGTCGGCGACGATGCGCTTGAGATGCGCGTCGCCCCGCTCGGTGGCATGCGTCAGCGCGAAGCCCGGTGGCAGCAGCGCGCGCAACCGGTCGGCGCGGGCGGGGGCCATCGGGTCGAGGACGACGATCCTGGCGGTCATCTTTCGGCCTGTTCCGGTTCCGGTCGTCGCTCAGGCGGTGAAGCGCACGCCCGGTCGGGCGAGACCGCCGGCGATGGCGACGGGCGTGCCGTCGGCGCGCCAGCACGCCGCGCCGGTCATCGTGCCGTCGGCGTCGAAGCCGATCGCGTTCATGCCGCCGGCGATACGCCGCGAGCGGACGACCTCGTGACCGCGCGCGCGCAGCGCCGCGACGACATGGTCGGGGATCGCTTCCTCGACTTCCAGCACGCCGCCCTCGGTCCATACGCGCGGCGCCTCGACGGCCTCCTGCGGCGTCATGCCGTGATCGATCAGGTTGAGGACCGCCTGGAAGGCGGACGGGAAGATGCGCAATCCGCCGGGCAGCCCGAGCGCGAAGAGCAACCGGCCGTCGCGCACCGCCATCATCGGCGCCATCGAGGTGAAGACGCGTTTGCCCGGTGCGATCGACAGCGCGTTGCCGGGATGCGGGTCGAAATTGAGCATGTAGTTGTTGGCGATCATGCCGGTGCCCGGCACCTGCACGCAGGCCCCGAACAGGCCGTTGATGGTCTGGGTCGCGGCGACGACGTTGCCCTGCGCGTCGGCGACCGTCAGATGCGTGGTGTCCGCCGACTCGCCGCTGCGCACGCCCGCGTTCCAGGCGCGCGCGCGCGCCGGATCGAGCGCCGCGCGCCGCTCGTCCGCATAGGCCTTGGAGGTCAGCCGCTCGACCGGCACGTCGACGAAGGCAGGATCGGCGGTCGCGGCGGCGCGGTCGGCGAAACCGAGCTTGAGCGCTTCGGCGACCAGATGGATCGCGTCGGCGGATCCGAAGCCGAGCGCGCCGATATCCCACGCCTCGAGCAGATTGAGCATCTGCACGATATGCACGCCCGCGGAGGCAGGCGGCGGCGGGCCGACGATCTCGACACCGCGATAGGTGCCGCGGATCGGCGCGCGTTCGACCACGCGGTAACGCGCCAGATCGCCGGCATCGACCAGGCCGCCGCGCCGCGCCATGGTCTCGACCAGCGCCGCGCCGAGCGGCCCGCCATGGAGCGCGGCGGCGCCATCGCGAGCGATCTCGCGCAGGCTCGCGGCATAGTCGGATTGCACCAGCCGCGTGCCGGCGCGGATCGGGGCGCCATCGGGCAGGAACAGCCGCGCGAGGCCGGGATCGCCGGCCAGGTCGGCCGCCGTGTCGGCGACGCAGTCCTGCAGATAGGGCGTGACGACGAAACCCTGCGCGGCGAGTCGGATCGCCGGCGCGGTCACGTCGGCCACCGAAAACGTGCCGAACCGCGCGAGGGCCGTGCACCAGCCCAGCAGCGCGCCCGGCACCGCGACCGCCAGCGCGCCGACCGTGTTCTTGCGCCCGCGGGTCTCGCGGTAGTCCGGCAGCTTGTCGGAGACCGTCTCGTACATGTCTGGCCGCGCGGCGCGCGGCGCGGTGCTCAGCGCGTCGATCACGACATGTTCGCCGTCCGCGCGCCGGACATGCGCGATGCCTCCGCCCAGCACACCGACCATCATCGGCTCGACGACGGTGAGCGCGAAGAGCGCGGCGACCGCGGCGTCGATCGCGTTGCCGCCGGCCAGCAGCATCTCGGCGCCGGCCGCCGAAGCCAGGGGATGATTGGTCACGACCATGCCGCGCGAACCCGCCGCGGGACGCTTCTCGCATGCGAAACGGGCCACCCGGGCCGCCGCCTTGTCAGATGCCGTCAGCACGCCTTCCCCCTCGCCGGTGCGCGAGATGCGAGAATAGGACGCGCCGGACGCGAACGGAACCGCCGCGCCTTCAGCCTTCGGCGGCGGCGCCGGGATCCTCGTAGCGGTAGCGGAAATCGCAGCATTTCGCGCCGCCCATGATCGTCTGCCCGCGCTCGAGCTTCAGCTTGGGGTCGTAGCCCTCGCTGAAGACGAAGTCGCGGTTGCAGGACAGCAGATGGCCGATATGGCCGAGCCCCATCTCGCGGTACATCTCGGCATAGCGGCAGCGCACGACGTCGAAGGCGTAGTTGTCGGCGCTGCGCTCGCGCACCTCGATCTCCAGCGCGCCGCCCTTGGTCCAGAGCGACTGGCTCTCGACGAAGGTCTCGAGCGAGGTGCGGCCGCCGGCCGCCGCCGCGAACCGACCGGCCTGCGCCAGCGCCGAGCGCCGCACCGCCTCGCCGATCGTGGCCTGGGCCAGCGCTTCGCCATGGCTGGCGACCAGCGTGTCGTAGACATGCTTCAGGATCTCGGCCTCGATGCGCCGCTTCTCGAGCATGGCGAGCGTTTCGGGCTGTGCGGACGTCATCTCTCGGCCCTCCTTCGGGTGGGAACGTAGCCTGATTTTTCCTGGGGTCTTTGTTACCGGTAAAGTCTGGCGAACCGGGCCGGACCCGGTAGACTTCTGGCGATAGCGGTTTCCATCGCGTGCGCCGGACAGCGCGCGCCTCGACGGATTTCGGAGGGACGGGACATGGCGCGCCTGACGATAAACGGAAAGCTCCACGACGTGAACGTCGATCCGGACACGCCGCTGCTCTGGGTCATCCGCGAGCAGGTCGGGCTGACCGGAACCAAGTACGGGTGCGGCGTCGCCCAGTGCGGCGCCTGCACGGTGCATATCGATGGCGAGCCCGCCCGCTCCTGCTCGCTGCCCGTCTCGGCGGTATCGCCGGAACAGAAGATCACAACGATCGAGGGCCTGTCGCCCGACGCCTCGCATCCGCTCCAGAAGGCCTGGGTGGCGCTCGACGTGCCGCAATGCGGCTACTGCCAGTCCGGCCAGCTCATGGCTGCGGCCGCGCTGCTGGCGAAGACGCCGAAGCCGACCGACGACCAGATCGCCGAGGCGATGCTGAACATCTGCCGCTGCGGCACCTATGGCCGGATCAAGGCGGGCATCAAGATGGCCGCCGGGATCGCGGGCTGAAACAGGGGAGAGCGCGTAATGACCAAGCTCGACACGTCTCGCCGCCGCTTCCTGGTCGGTTCCGCCGCCGCCGTCGGCGGCCTCTCGATCGGCTTCCATATTCCCGGCGGTAGCGCCGCGGCGCAGACCGCCGGCACGCCGGAGATCAACGCCTGGGTCGTCGTGAAGCCCGACGACACCGTCGTCATCCGCATCGCGCGCATCGACATGGGCCAGGGCACGGTCACCGGCCTCGCCCAGCTGGTCGCCGAAGAGCTGGAATGCGACTGGTCGAAGGTTACGACCGAGTATCCGACGCCTGGACAGAATCTCGCCCGCAATCGCGTCTGGGGGAATTTCCAGACCGCGGGCAGCCAGGGGATCCGCCAGTCGCAGGACTATGTCCGCAAGGGCGGCGCCGCGGCGCGCATGATGCTGGTCGAGGCGGCGGCCCGGCAATGGAACGTGCCGGCGGCGGAATGCAGCGTCGCGAAGAGCGTGATCACCCATGCCGCGTCCGGCCGCAGCACGACCTATGGCAAGGTCGCCGACGCCGCGGCCCGGCTCGAGGCGCCCAAGGAGATCCCGCTCAAGGATCCGAAGTCCTGGACGATCGCCGGCAAACCGATGAAGCGGCTCGACACCGCCGACAAGATCGACGGGCGGAAGGTGTTCGGCATCGATCTCGTCCTGCCGGGCATGCTCAACGCCGCGATCAAGGCCTGCCCGGTCTTCGGCGGCAAGCTCAAAGGCTTCGATGCGGCATCGGTCGCCGGCAAGCCCGGGATCCGCAAGGTGGTGGCGGTCGGCGACAACGCGGTGGCGGTTATCGCCGACACGTGGTGGCAGGCCAAGACCGCGCTCGACGCGGTGAAGATCGACTGGGACAACGGTCCCAACGCCGGGATGTCCAGCGAGAAGACCGCGGCGATGCTGCGCGAGGGGCTCGACGCCAAGGAGGCCTTCGTCGGCAACCAGGCCGGCGACGCCGATGCCGCGATCGCCGCCGCGGCGCGCCGTGTCGAGGCCGTCTACAGCGTGCCGCACCAGCATCACGTGACGATGGAGCCGATGAACGCCATCGCGCGGTGGACGGCGGGGCTCGATCGCGTCGAGGTCTGGTGCCCGACCCAGAACGGCGAGAGCGCGCTGGCCACCGCGGCCGCGGCATCCGGTCTGCAGCCACAGCAATGCGAGGTCTACCGCATCGACCTCGGCGGCGGCTTCGGCCGGCGCGCCACCAGCCACGACTATGTCCGTCATGCCGTCCTGATCGCGAAGGAGATGCCAGGTACGCCGGTCAAGCTGATCTGGTCGCGCGAAGAGGACATGCTCCATGGCTGGTACCATCCGGTCACGATGTGCAAGCTGACCGGCGCGCTCGACGCGCAGGGCAACGTGACGGCGCTCAAGATGCGCATTTCCGGCCAGTCGATCCTGGCCGGGGTGAACCCGAACGCGCTGCAGAACGGCCGCGATCCGATCGTCTTCCAGGGGCTGAATCCGAGCGGCGCGGAAGGCCGCCTCGGATACGCGATTCCGAACCTGATGATCGATCACGCGATGCGCAACCCGGCCGTGCCGCCCGGGTTCTGGCGCGGGGTCAACAACAACCAGAACGCCATCTATCTCGAATGCTTCGTCGACGAGATGGCGCACGCCGCCGGCCAGGATCCGCTCGAGTTCCGCCGCAGGATGATGGGCAACTCGCCCAAGCATCTGGCGGTGCTGAACGCGGCCGCCGAGAAGGGTGGCTGGGGCAAGCCCGCGCCGGCCGGAATCTTCCGGGGCCTGGCGCAGCACATGGGCTATGGCAGCTACGTCGCCGCCTGCGCCGAGATCTCGATCGACGCGGCGGGCAAGCTCAAGGTGCACCGTATCGTCGCGGCGACGGATTGCGGCCATGCCGTCAATCCGCAGCAGATCGAGGCCCAGATCGAGGGCTCCTTCGTCTATGGCCTGTCGGCCGCGCTGATGCAGGAGATCACGATCAGGGACGGGAAGGTCGAGCAGGAGAATTTCGACTCCTATCCCTGCATGCTGCTCGAGGACATGCCGGTCGTCGAATCGATCATTATGCCTTCGGGCGATTTCTGGGGTGGCGTCGGCGAACCGACGATCTTCGTGGCGGCGCCCGCGGTCCTCAACGCGATCTTCGCAGCGACCGGCAAGCGCATCCGCGACCTGCCGCTCAACAAGCACGACCTGCGCAAGGCGTGACCGTGCGGCGGCGGCCGCGACGCCGCCGTCGCGCGCGCCGCCCGGCAGGCGCAGGTCTGCGCCTGCCGGGCCTCGCGCTTCTCGCGGGCCTGCTCGCGGGCATGGCGGCCGGCGCGCAGGTGGTTCCCTACGAGGTCGTGGAGGACGGAATCCCGGCACCGCTCGACGGCCGCGTCGGCGACGCCGTGCGCGGACGGGCGATCGCCGTGGACCGTCAGAAGGGGCTTTGCATGCTCTGCCATTCCGGGCCGTTTCCCGAGCTGCGCTTCATGGGGACGCTGGCGCCCGACCTCGCGGGCGCGGGCCAGCGCTGGACGCAGGCGCAGCTGCGGCTGCGGCTCGTCGATCCCTGGCGGCTCGATCCCGGTTCGATCATGCCGGCCTATCACCGCGTCGACGGGCTGACGCGCGTCGCGGCGCCGTTTGCCGGCCGGCCGATCCTGGACGCAGGTGAAATCGAGGATCTGGTCGCCTATCTCGCGACGCTACGCTGACCGAAGGGAGCCGACCCCATGAGCCTGCCATTCGCCTCGCGTCGCCTGGTGCTCGGTGGCGGCCTGCTCGCCCTGACGGTCCGGCCGGCCGGCGCGACACCGGAAAAGCTGCGCGAAGCCATCCGCGCTTTCTCCGGCGGCGTGGAACCGCGCCCGGGCCGGGTGCGGCTGGAAATGCCGGCGCTGGTCGAGAACGGCAACGCCGTGCCGACCACCGTGATCGTCGACAGCCCGATGACCGCGTCGGATCACGTGGTCGAGATCGCGCTGTTCAACGAGCGCAACCCGCTTCCCGACATCGCGCGATTCACCCTGGGTCCGCGTTGCGGCGAAGCCTGGGTCTCCACCCGGATCCGCCTGGGCGACACGCAATCCGTCCACGCGCTCGCGCGTATGAAGGACGGCACGATCTGGTCGACCAGCGCCGAGCTGATCGTCACGCTTCCTGCCTGCATCGAGGGTTGAGCCATGGGCCGCGCGCTGATCAATGTCCCGGCCAAGGCCCGCAAGGGCGAGATCGTCCAGATCCGGACGATGATCCAGCACGAGATGGAGACCGGGTTCAGGCCCTTGCCGAACGGCGGGTTCGCGCCGCGGCTGATCCTGCGGCGTTTCGAATGCGTCTACGACGGCGAGGTCGTCTTCGCCGCCGACCTGCATCCCGCGATCTCCGCCAACCCGTTCATCGCCTTCCGCACCCGTGCAACGCGCAGTGGCGACATCGTCCTGCGCTGGACCGACGATCACGGCGCGGTGCGCGAGGAGCGCGCCAGTATCGAGGTCGAATGACCGCCCTGCACCGCGCCGCCGCCTTGGCGCTCGCGCTGGCCGCGGCGTCCGGTGCGCTGCGCGCGCAGGACATGCGGCGTTCGGGCTTCGACTCCATGAGCCCGCAGACCCAGGCAATGCAGCGCGACGACATGGAGAACCCGGGCATGCTGGCGGTGCTCGACGGCGACGATCTCTGGGGCCGGCCGGCTGGACTGGCCGGGCGGAGCTGCGCCGATTGCCATGGTGCCGACGCCGCGTCGATGCGCGGGGTCGCTGCGCGCTACCCGGCCTTCGACGCGTCGCGCGGAACCGCGGTCGATCTGGCCGGCCGCATCATGCAGTGCAGCGCCGATCGCCAGGGCGCCGCGCCGCCGGCACGCGAGAGCCGCGCCCTGCTGGCGCTGTCGGCTTTCGTCGCGCATCGCTCGCGCGGCATGGAAATCGCGCCGGACGAGGATCCGCGGATGCGGCCGGTGGTCGAGGCCGGGCGGACGCTGTGGCAAGCCAGGCTCGGGCAGCTCAACCTGTCCTGCGCCCAATGCCACGACGACAATGCGGGGCAGAAGCTGGCCAGCGCGACGATCCCGCAGGCGCATCCGACGGGCTATCCGATCTACCGGCTCGAATGGCAGGGCGTCGGTTCGTTGCAGCGGCGCATCCGCGGTTGCCTCACCGGCGTGCGGGCCGAGCCTTTCGCCTATGGCGATCGCGAATACATCGCCCTCGAGGCGTTCATGATGCAGCGCGCGCGCGGCATGCCGATCGAGACCCCCGCCGTGCGGCCCTGAGGCCCCCCGCTCAGGGCTGGAGGATCGCGGGATGCGCCTTGACCCAGCGCGCAT
>JBIKXN010000052.1:0-12003 GCA_044355765.1 Alphaproteobacteria bacterium | reverse complement strand
CGGATCCTCGTAACCGGCGCCACCGGCAACATCGGCAGCGAAATCGTCAAGCGGCTACGCGCGCGCAACGTCGACTTCGCGATCATGACCAGCAGACCAGGCAGCGCTCCCGCCGGCGTCACCGAGATACAGGGCGACTTCCGCGATCCGGCGTCCCTGCGCAGGGCCTTCGCCGGCGCGGACACGCTGTTCCTGGTCTTCCCGCTGGTGCCGGACATGCCGCTCATGGCGGCCAACGCGGTGAATGCCGCCAAGGCCGCCGGTATCAGGCATATCGTCCGGTCCTCGGGGGCCGGGGCCGATGCCGAAAGCCAGGCCGCGATCGCGAAGCTTCATGGCGAGATCGACGCGGTCGTGCGCGGCTCGGGGATCCCGTTCACGCTGCTGCTGCCGACGAGCTTCATGCAGAACATGGTCAACTTCTACGGCGACTCGATCCGGAACGGCGCGCTCTACGCCCCGCGCGGCAACGGCGCGATGGCCGTCATCGACGTCCGCGACATCGCGGACGTCGCCGTCGAGGTGCTGATCGACCCGGCCGCGCATGCGTCGCGCAGCTACACGCTGACGGGCCCGGAGAGCCTGACCGATGCCGAGATGGTCGCGACGATCGCGCGCGAGATCGGCCGCGACGTGCGGTACGTGGACATTCCCGAGCAGGCCGCCCTGGACGCGATGACCAAGATGGGCGTTCCGCCCGAGGTGATCGCGTGGCTGATGAGCCTCAACTACGTGATCAAGCAGGGCTGGGCGGCCGGGGAGTCGCCCATGGTCGAGAGGATCACCGGCCATCCGCCGCGCAAGTTCAGCGAATACGCCCGCGAGAACGCGGCCGCCTGGCGTTAGATCGCGTTTGGCCTTGGCGGCTGGTGTCGCCGCGTCCTGACGCTTCCTCCCCTGCGCGCGAAGCGCGTGGGGGAGGTGCCGGCCACGCGCGCCGCGCAATCGCGATCAGTCGTCGGCCTGTCCCTCGTGCGCCTGGATGTGCCGCGGCCGCGGGAGCAGCGGGGCCACGACCTCCGGCGACTTGATGCCGGCGCCGGTCAGCATGAGCACGACGGTCTCGTCGCCGCTCACCGTCCCAGCCGCGACCATCTTGCGCAACCCCGCGAGCGAAGCCGCGGAAGACGCCTCGACGAACAGCCCCTCCTCCTGCGCCAGGCTCAGCTGGGCGCGGCGGATCTCGGCGTCGCTCACGGCGACGCCAGCGCCGCCGGTCCGCCGCATGGTCGCGACGAGCAGCGGTCCCGCCTCGGGATTTGGCGCGAGCAGACCGATCGCGACGGAATCGGGACGCTCGGCAGGCTTCATCCGCTCGTCGGTTGACCAGGCGTCGACGACCGGACGACAAGTCTGCGACTGCACGCAGTCCAGCTTCGGAAATCCGTCGACCCAGCCGAGTTCCCTGAGTTCGCGGAAAGCCTTGTCGAGAGCCATTATCGAGGTGCCGCCCGCGGTCGGGCAGACGATGCGGCCGGGTGCCTTCCAGCCCAGGGTCTCGGCGATCTCGTAGCCGATCGCCTTCTTGCCTTCGACGCGATAGGGGTTGGACGGCACGCCGCCGTTCATCCAGCCGTTCTTCCGCGCAAGGTCGCCGGCGATGCGCCCGGCGGTGGCGCTGTCGGCATCGATCATCGCGGCATCCGGGCCATAGACCATGTTCTGCACGAGCATCGCCTCGAACGTGTTCGACAGCATGAGGGCGTGGAAACGGATCCCGGCGACGGCGCAATAGGCCGCGAAAGATGACGAGGCGTTGCCCGCGGACATCAGCACGATGTCCTCGATCCCGATCTCCTTCGCCTTGGAGACGCTGGTGCTCGAGGAATAATCCTTGAAGCTGTAGGTCGGATTGCGCGTCAGGTCCTTGAAATAGAGTTCCGGCAACCCCAGGCCCGGTCCGATCCTCCGGCTCTTGATCAGGGGCGTTCCGCCTTCCGCCAGCGTGACGATATGCGCCTCGTCGCGCACGGGCAGCAATTCCCGGAACCGCCAGAGCCCGTTGTACCGGCGGCGGAAATCCGACGGGCTGAGACTGCGCCGCGCGGCGGCGAGATCGTATGTCGCCTGGCAGTATCCCTCGCAACGCTCGCAGCGCATCCGCCGCGAGATGTCGTGCTGCTCGTGACCGCAGCCCATGCAGCGCAGCCCGGTGATGAAAGACGTCGCCAAATCCTGTCCTCCTATGCTGGCCTGACGCGCAGGCGCTCCAGCCGTCCGCTGACGCGGGACAGCGAGAAGCAGATCGCCCAGAACACGAAACCCACGAAGATCAAGGGCTCGACCGTATGCCCGACCCAGTCGGGGTTGCTGGAAGCGAGCACGGCGGCGCCGAGCAGGTCGTAGAGACCGATCGCCACCACCAGGGTCGACCCCTTCACGAAAGTGATGAACGTTCCGAGCAGCGCAGGCTGGACCGAGGCCAGCGCCTGCGGCAGCAGAACCATCCGCATCGCCTGATACGGCCGGAGCCCGAGGGACATCGCGGCCTCTCTCTGGCCTGGCCCGAGCCCGTCGAGCCCGCCGCGGACGACTTCGGCGATCGCCGCTGCCGAGAACATGGTGATGCCCAGCGCAGCCGTGACCACGGTGTTCAGAGGCCAGGAAGGCGGCAGGAACAGCGGCATCACCAGCGTGGTCATCAGCAGCACCATCACCAGCGGGATGCTGCGTACGACCTCGACATAGGTCGTCGCCGCCGCGCGCAGCACCGGCGCCTGCGGCGACCAGCGCGCGACCGCGAGTGCGACCCCCAAGGGAAAGGCCAGGCTCTGGCTCACCGCCGCCAGAACCGCGGTGAGCAGGACGCCACCCCATTTCCGGGCTTCGACGACGGGCAGGCCCGCGATCCCGCCCTGGACGAGGACCAGGAAGACCAGGATCGTGCCACTCCAGACCAGCAGCCGCGACGTCCAGCCCGCCCGCGACCGCGCGACCGCGAATGCGGCCCCGCCCGCCAGCAGCGCGAGGCCGAGAACGGCGCGCCAGCGTTGATCGGCCGGATACAGCCCGGAGAGGAACAAGGGCGCCATGTCGACCACCACCGACCAGCATGCGCCGGATGACGACCTGCAGGCTTCCGGGTGCGGCGAGAAGCTGGCCTGCGCGACTGCCCAGTTCCAGAGCCAGCGCAGCACGAGAAACCCGCCGACGGCCATCGCGGCGGTCAGAGCCCAGTCGTACCAGCGGCGGAAGAGATTCGCGCGCAGCCAGGCCGCGGCGCCATGCGCCGTCATGCCGGCACCCATGGGCGCGCCCGGGCATGGCTCGAGATCATCGCCGAGATCAGCAGATTGAGCACCAGGAACACCGAGATCGTGACGGCCAGGATCTCGATCGGCTGACCGGTGTGGTTGATCGCGGTCTTGCTGATGCTGACGAGTTCCGGAAACGCGATGGCGAAGCCCAGCGAGCTGTCCTTCACGAGCGCGAGATACTGCGAGATCAGCGGCGGGACCATGATGCGCATCGACTGCGGCAGGATGACGAGTCCCAGGATGCGGCGCTCGGGCAGCCCCAGAGCGCGCGCCGCTTCCCATTGGCCGCTGCGCACGCCCTGCACGCCGCTGCGGACGATCTCGGCGATGAACGCGGCGGCATAGGTGGCGAGGCCGAGCAGCAACGCCGCGAACTCCGGGCTGACGACGAGCCCGCCGCGATAGTTGAAGCCGGCCCGGACCGGAAAACTCCAGGTGACAGCCGGGCCGGCGATCGACCAGGCGAGCGCGGCGAGCAGGCCGAACGTCGCCAGCACGGACAAGGCCGCGGTCTTCCTGCCCGTGTCGCCCGGTCGTCGCCGCGCGCTCGCGTATCGCGCCGCGGCCAGGACCAGGATCGCGACCGCCACCGCACCGGCGAAGGCCCAGAGCCCAGGCCCGATTTCCGGGCGCGGCAGGAACACGCCCCGGTTGTTGAGGACAGCGATGCCGAAGACATCGATGCTGCTGCGCAGCGGCGGCAGCGCGCGCAGCACGCCGAAATACCAGAAGAAGACCAGGATCAGCAGCGGCACATTGCGAAAGATCTCGACGTATAGGGTGGCGGCTGACCTCACCAGCCAGTTATGGGACAGCCGCCCGAGCCCGACGACCAGGCCGAGCACGCTTGCGATCACGATCGCGGCCGCGCTGACCGCGACGGTATTGACGAAACCGGTCGCGATCGCCACCGCCAATGGCTGGTGGGGGCCGTAATCGACGAAGCGCAGCGACGCCGATCCCGCGGCCAGAAGCGTCGCCACGATGGCGAGGCTCGCCGAGGACATCAGCCACACGACGCGCCTCCCGGCACCGCTCTGCAGCGACGGTATCGTCAGCCGCAGGAGGAGGCCGGTCGCGGCCAGCACGACCGCACCCACCGCGAAGGACGCGCCGGGACCGTCGAATGCCGGCAGCGGCACGAACTCGCCGATCGCGAAACCGGCCTCCTCTCGCAGGAAGCCGAAGCCGGTCCGCACGCCGCGGGCCTCGAGATTCGCCGCGGTTTCGCGATAGGCGAAGACGGCCATCCCCGCCAGCGCCGCCATGAACAGCGCCGGCGCTGCCCTCATGCGGCGTGACCCTGCTGGCGCGCGGTCTGGCTCCGGATCACCGGATCGGCAGGCCGTAGATCAGACCGCCCCGGGTCCACAGGTCGTTGGTGCCGCGCTCCATCTTGAAACGGCTTCCCTTCCCGAGATGCCGGTCGAAGATCTCGCCGTAATTGCCGACCGCCTTGATCGCCCTCAGCGCCCAGTCCGCCGGCAGGCCCGCATCCGGCCCGAGCGTCCCGGTCTTGCCGAGCATGCGCTGGATGTCCGGATCGGCGCTGCTGCGCGCCGCCTCGTCGACATTGGCCTGAGTGACAGCCTTCTCTTCCGCGTTGACCAGGGCCGCGAAGACCCAGGTCAGGACGTTGTTCCACTCGGAATCGTTCTGACGCGTCACGGCGCCCACCGGTTCCTTGGACAGAACCTCCGGCAGGATGATGTGTTCGTCGGGATTCCTGAGGCTGATGCGCATGGCCGCGAGCGCGGTGTCGTCCTGGGTGAAGACGTCGCAGCGACCCTCGGTGTAGGCGCGGAAGCCGTCGTCCAGCTTCTCGAACAGCACCTGCCGGTAGGTCATGTTGTTGCGCCTGAAGAAATCCGAGATGAACTGGTCGGCGGTGGTGCCGGAACTGAGGCAGATGGAGGCGCCGTCGAGCCCCTTCGCGCTGGTTATCCCGGACGCCTTCGACACCATCAGCATGCCGCCGCCGTAGAAGTTGATGAACGGGAAGTCGGCGCCGAGCTTGGTGTCGCGGTTCATCGTCTGCGTCGTCGTCATCAGCAGCACGTCGACGGCATTGGCGATCAGCGCCGTGAAGCGCTGCGCGGGGCTGAGCGGCGTGAAGCGCGCCTCGACGCCGATGGCGGCAGCGATCGCCCGGCAGAAATCGATGTCGAAGCCGGAGATCCGGCCGCCGGAATCCGTGGTCGAGAAACCGGCCTTCTCGATATGCACGCCGCAACGCACGGCGCCGCGCGCCTTGACGTCGTCGAGCGTGCCGCCGGTGGCGGTCGCCGTCGCGGCGCAGGCGAGCAGAACCCCGGCGCACACATATGTCCCGAAACGCTTCATCGATCCCCCCTCTGCACCTTCACCGGTGCGGAACGTCCGCAAGCGTCCCCCAGGCGCCGGGTTTTGGCAACGCGACCCATATGATTTATGATCATCCGGTTTCCGGATGATCGCGCCATGAACACCGAAATGCTGCGGAGTTTCGTCGAGGTTGCCCGCCAGGGCAGCTACGTCCGCGCCGCTCGGGCGCTGCGGCTGAGCCAGCCGACGGCGTTCCGGCATGTGCAGCAGCTCGAAGAGACGCTCGCGACCGAGCTGGTGTTCGGCGCCGGCAAGACCGTGGTCCTCACCAACCGCGGGAAGGCCGTGCTCGAGCAGGCCATCCGGGTCCTCGAGGAAGTCGACCGGCTGCGCCACAGCACCGTCCGCGAGAGCGATGACCTCGCCACCGGCGCGCTCGACCTCGCGGTGGGCACGACGCTCGCGGCATCGATCATGCCGGTCGCCCTGGTCGCGCTGGCCGAGAGATATCCCGGCATCCGGGTCCGCATGACGGTGCTCAACGATCGCGCCGCGATCGACGACGCCGTGCTGCAGCACGGATACGACGCGGGTTTCCGCAGCGGAGCGGGCTCGCTTCCGGGGCTCAAGCTGTCGCCGGTGCTTGGCGACAGCCTCGTCTTCGTCGCCCCCCGAAACCACGCCCTGGCGTCGCGTCCGGCGATCGGTCCAGGCGACCTCAAGGGTCTGCCCTTCGTGGGCCATACCAGCGCCGCGGCGCCGGACCTCTGCAGCCAGCTCGATGCCTGGGCTCTGGCGGGAGGGACCGTGCTCGAGAGCCGGCTCGCCTTCGACGACCAGGACGCGATCGTCACGGCGGTGCTGGCCGGCGGGGGCGTGAGCATCGTCAGCAACGTCATCGCGCACCGGCCGACGCTCACCCGCAATCTCGCGGTGCGGCCCCTCGTTCCGGCGCTTTCGCGCGATTTCTATCTGGTCCGCCGGCGGCGCTCGCGCGCGCTCAAGGCGCTCGATCTGCTGACCGGGATCATGTCGGCTCTGGTCCCGGGCGATCCGAACTGACACGCAACGACCGCCCGGATCTGCGGGCGTCGCCGAAGCGCGACGCCAGTGTGGCGCGAGCGCCTTGTACGCTCGCCCGACATCCACGCCAGCCACGCGGCACAAACCTGCCCCTCCCCTGCGCGCGTGAGCGCGTGGGGGAGGAAGCGCCAGGACCCGTGGCGCTGCGCGCAGCACCAGCCGCGGCAGCCGACCGGGACAGAGCCCTGATTACGCCTTCACGCCGGCATCGCGCCAGGCTACCTCCCGGGTCGCTTGGATGACCGACGCCTGAGTGACGCATGAACGACGCCGCCAGCCTGGCTGCTTTCCGCGAGCGCTTCGCCGGCGCCATCTCTGGCCCGCGCCCCGTGCTCGAGACGGCGCGCCTGGTCCTGCGCCCCTATCGGCTGGGCGATGCGGCCGACCTGCAGCGACTGGCCGGCGACCGGCGCATCGCGGCCACCACCGCCACCATCCCGCACCCCTACCCCGATGGCGCGGCCGAGGCGTTCATCGGCGCCCACGAGACACGGTGGCGCGACGGCACCCATCTCACCTATGCGATCACCGAGCGCGGCGTGGACGCCCTCGTGGGTGCGGTCGGGCTGGTGTTCGCCGCCGAGCACGCCCGCGCCGAGCTGGGCTACTGGATCGCCGTGCCGGCATGGGGACGCGGGTATGCCACCGAGGCGTCCGAGGCGCTGTGCGACTACGGGTTCGCCACGCTTGGGCTGCATCGCATCGAGGGCCGCCATCTGGCCGGCAACCCTGCCTCTGGTGCGGTGATGCGCAAGCTGGGAATGCGGCAGGAGGGGGTGCTGCGCGGCTACAAGGTCAAGTGGGACACGCTGCACGACCTCGTGGTGTGCGGTGTCCTGGCCGACGAATGGGCGCACGGGCGAACTGCGCGGTAGCAGAGGCGTGATCCAGGCTCCGTCGCCTGGGGTTTCCCTGCCGGCCCGATCCCGCCTCCGGTTCAGCCCCGCGCCACACGGGCCGGCACGCCGCCGCCCTGTTCGACCGTCGGTCCGTCATCCAGCGTCGTCGTGCGGCGCACGTCGCGCACGGTGCGCGTGTCGTCGAAACGACGCACGCGGTGCATCGTCTGGCGGTTGTCCCAGATCACCAGATCGTCCTGCCGCCAGCGATGCGCGTGCACGAACTCGCGCCGCGTGGCGTGCTCGGTGAGCTCGCGCAGGAGATCGCGCGCCTCGGGCAGCGACCAGCCGACGATCGCGCCGGCATGCGCGGAGAGGAAGAGCGACTTGCGTCCCGTGCGCGGATTCGTGCGCACGAGACGGTGGCGCACCGGCGCGAATGTCGAGCGCTCCTCGGCCGTATAGTCGGTGAACCCGAGGATCGCGCGCGAGTACATCAGCGAGTGCTCGCAGACGAGATCGGCGATCGTCGCTCGCATCGCCGCATCGAGCGCGTCATGGGCGGCGCGCATGTCGGCGAACTCCGTGTCGCCGCCCGAACCGGGAATGCGCCGCCCGGAGAGGGCCGAGTATTTCGCCGGCACGACGCAGAACGAGCGGTCCGAATGCCAGAGCCGGTTTCCGAGATTGTAGAGACGCCGACGATCATCGGCCGCCATGATGCGATCCTGCTCGTCGAGGTTCGAGAGATCGGCGATGTCGATTCCGAGCCGGCCCTCCCCTGGCTTGGCGATCAACCCGCCGGTCGCGGCGACGATCGGCCCGAGCTGCCGGGTGAAGGCGAGCTGGGCCTCGTCGTCCAGCCGCTGATCGCGGAACACGAGAACGGCGTGCCTGTCCATCGCCTCGTGGATCGCGGCGATCTCGTCGATGCCCAGCGGCCGTCGCAGATCGAGGCCCTCGACCTCGCCGACGAAGAGCGGATGAAGCGCGCGGATGCCGATCGTCATTCCGAGCCTTTCGGTCCTGTTCGAAGCAAGCCTCTGCCGGACCACAATGGCGCAAGGCGATTGGATTGGGACAAGGATTCCGCGCAACGGCGCCTCCAGGGACGGGCAGAGGCGGAGCCGAGCCTGGCTTACGCCCCGGCGCCGGCACCGATCGGGGAGAGCTCGCTGGCGTCCCCGGCTCGCTTCGAGCTTCGCCGCGCGCTAGACCGCGGCTTCGACGAAGCCGACGATCGCCTCGCCGAGGCGCGCGCCATCGTGGCGTGGCGCGAGACTGCGCCGGCCGGTCGCGTAGGCGTCCTCGCCGATCGCGGGGCGCAGCATTTCGAGCAGCTTCGCGACGATCTCGCCGTCGAACTCCGGATGCTGCTGCATCGACAGCACGTGATCGCCGATCGCGAAGGCGGCGACCGGGCAGGTGGGGCTGGCGGCGAGCACCCGCGCGCCGGCGGGCGGCGCCAGGACCTGGTCCTGGTGGACGGCGTGCAGACCCATGCGCCCGGGCATGGCGCCCGCGCCGGGCACGGGGCCGAGCCAGTCGTAGTCGAAGCGGCCCGCATGCCAGCCCCCCCGCGCGCGCCCGACCGGCGCGCCGAGGCAATGCGCGACGAGCTGATGGCCGAAGCAGATCCCGACCACCTTCCTTCGCGCATCGACGAGGGCGCGCACGCGCGTGCGCAGGTCGGCGATCCAGGGCTCGTCGCCGAAGGCGTCGTGGCGGCTTCCCGTGAGAATGACGGCGTCGAAGCCGTCGAAGCTCGCCGGGTACTCGCCGGCCGGCGTGTGGAAGGCCTCGAAGCTCCAGTCGCTTCCGCCGCCGTCGCGCAGAAGGCGCTCGTACAGCGCGGCAAAGCGCGGCAGCCCGGGAACGATCGTCTGCGAGATCGTGTCGTTCTCGAGGATGCAGATCCGCCGCATGTGCCTCCGCCGCCGCGCTGTCCAGGCAGCGACCTCCTAGACCAGGCCGAAGGCGCAGGCAATTCCCGCGCGCCGGGCCCGACAGGGAAATCGAACGCCATCCGGTCTCGCATCGCAAACGCCGGGGCGGCGGGGCGTTTCGCGGCGGCGAGCAGAACCGGGACGGAGCCTGGATCTCTGCCCGGTGCCAGGACCAGTCCCCGGAATGCGGCGTAGCCCTCCGTCGCGAAGCCTCTATGCCGCGCCGCGCAGCAGCGCCCCATAGCCGTCCACCGTCGGCCGTACCCCTGCCTGGCGCAGGCCGTGCCACAGGCTCGCCTGGTTGGCGGTGACCACCGGCCGACCGAGGTCCTGCTCCAGCGCCTCGATCAGCCCGACGCAGCGGAACCCGGTGCCGGCCAGCAGCACGCCATCCGCGTCGTCGGGGCAGGCCGCCCGCACCTGCTCGTAGAGCGGGGCGATCTGCTGGGCGAAGCCCATGCCGTGGGCATAGAGCTCGCCTGGCGGCAGGTCGCGCCAGCCGGGCCCGGGGTCGTAGCGGATCGTGCGCACGGGCGCAGCGCCGCGCGCCGCGCAATAGGCGGTGGCCTGGTCCAGGAAGGGCAGGCCGAACCACGGAGGCAGCACCAGGAGCGGGCGGGCGACGCCCAGCATGCGCAGCGCGGCGATGCAGTCGATCCCGTTGGTGGACACCGCCACGCCTGGCAGCAAGGACGAAAGCGCGGCCACCACCGCCTCGTCCCACCCCTCGCCGCCCAGGATGGAGCTGGAGCTGTGCCCGACCACCACCGCCTGCAGCTTCATGGCGGCGAACTGCCTCGCCCCGCGCACCATGTCGTCGGCCAGCGCCACCGCGCTGCGGTCATGGTTCCAGGTCGCCCAGGGCGTGGGCGCCGAGACGCGGGCGGCATGCACGGAGACGCCGGGCGGCGCCATGGCCCACCACTCCGCCTCCGGCACAGCCTCGTTGCCGACGATGAAGATGCCGATCCTGGCCCGCCAGCCCCAATTATCCGCGCGCATGGCTGCCCTCCCGGCCTTGCTTGCCCGATCCGCAAGACAAAGGCCATCCGGTCTCGCATGGCAAGCGCATCGGCGAAAGGGAGCTGCCAGCGACGCGCGCGCGAACGCCGGATCCGCGGCCGTCGGGGGAAGACCGGCGCGCGCCGCTATTTCATCGACAGCGTCTGCTCGGCGCCGCCCAGCCGGATGACCAGCGCCAGCGTGACAGCGGTGATCGCCACCAGCATCGAGGCATAGGCGGCGGCGATGCCGATATCGCCATTGAAGGCCTGCTGGAAGGCCGCAATCGGCAGCGTACGGGTGGCGCCGGTGTAGAGGACGATCGAGGCCGACAATTCGTTGAAGACCTCGAGCCATGCGATGGTCATGCCCGCCATGATGCCTGGCCGCATCAGCGGCACCATGATCCTGCGGAACCCGGCCATCGGCTTGGCTCCGAGATTGAGCGATGCCTCCTCCAGCCCGCGATCGATCTGGTAGACGACGCTGGAAGCGGCGCGGGTCAGGTAGGGCATGCGCCGGACCACGTAGACGACGATGATGATGGTCGCGGTGCCGGTGATGTAGATCGGCGGCCCGTTGAACACCGAGGCATAGCCGATGCCCAGCACCGTGCCCGGGACGACGAAAGGCACCATCACCAGCAGGTCGAGCGCGCGCGACAGCGGGCCCGAATAGCGGGAGATGTAGTAGCCGAAGGCCGCGCCGATGACGACGATCACGGCCAGCGCGCTGGTCGCGTAGATGACGCTGTTCCACAGCGCGTCGCCGATCAGCGCGAAGGCCTTGCGATAGTTGTCGAGGCTCAAATCGGCCTGGAACACCGCGCCGCGCGCGTCGAGGAAGGACGAGATGCAGACCACCAGCAGCGGCAGGTTGGCGATCGTCACGATCAGCAGCGTCGCGGCCGCGCAGATCCAGGCGGCGGCGCCGGTCAGCGTCGCCGGCACGGGTTGCTGCGCCGCCGCGTCGCCGACGACCGAGCGGCGACCGGAGGCCGCGCGCAGCAGCAGCACCAGCATCAGCGCGATCGCCACCAGCACCACGCTGGTCGTCGCCGCCATGCCCGGCTCGCCGCCGATCTCGTTGAGGTAGAGCGAATAGGCCAGCGTCGCGAGCACCGGATAGCGCTCGCCCTCGCCCAGGATGTTCGCAGTGCCGAAATCGGCGAGCGTGCTGAGGAAGACCAGCAGCGCCGCGGTCGCCACGCCCGGCAGCGCCAGCGGCAGCGTGACCGTCGCCACCACCATCGCGGGCCGCCGGCCGAGGCTCGCCGCCGCCTCCTCGAAGCTGCGATCGATGCGCTGCAGGGCGCCGGAGACGACGAAGAAGACGATCGGATAGTGGCTGAAGGCGCTGGCGAGCGAGATGCCCGCGGGGCCGTAGACCGTCGGCAGTTGGATGCCGAACGTATCGCGCATGAACAGCGTCACCATGCCGCCGCGCCCGAACAGGATGATCCAGGCATAGGCACCGATGAAGGGCGGCGACAGCATGGACATGACGACCATGACCATCAGCACCGTCTTGCCCGGGAAGCGGAAGCGCTGGAACAGGATCGCGAGCGGCACG
>JBIKXN010000422.1:0-3610 GCA_044355765.1 Alphaproteobacteria bacterium | reverse complement strand
CGTGGTCGCCGGCGTCGCCACCAACATCTGCTGCGAGTCGACCGCGCGCGACGCGATGATGCGCGACTTCCGCGTCTTCATGCCCCACGACGCCGTGACCGCGGGCAGCGCCGAGGCCCATGGCGCAGGGCTGCTCGCCGTCGCGCAGGTCTTCGCGGACATACGCCCCGTCGCGGCGCTGCTCCGCCTGCTGGAGGAACCATGAGCGCCATGCCCCAGGCCCCGCGCGTGCTGCGCGCCGACTACGCCGACCCATCCCATGCGCGCGCGCTGGTCGACCTGCTCGAGGCCTACGCGCTCGATCCCGCGGGCGGCGGCAAGCCCCTGCCCGCCATCGCGCGCGAGAACCTCGTGCCAGGCCTCGCGGCGCGGCCCCATGCCTTCAGCGTCCTCGCCCTCGAGGGCGACGAGCCGGTGGGCCTCGTCAACTGCCTCGAGGGATTCTCGACCTTCGCGGGCCGGCCGCTGGTGAACATTCACGACGTCTTCGTCGTCGCCTCGCGCCGCGGTCGCGGCATCGCCGAGGCGATGCTGTCCCTCGTCGAGGGCATCGCGCGCGAGCGCGGGGCCTGCAAGCTCACGCTCGAGGTGCTGTCCGGCAACGAAGGCGCGAAGCGGCTCTACGCGCGGCTCGGCTTCGGCGCCTACGTGCTCGCTCCCGCGCTGGGCGACGCGCGTTTCTGGCAGAAGCCGCTCTCGGGGTGATTGCCGGTCCCCGCGGCGGGGCATAAGGTGCGCGCCCGCGGCCCCCGGCGGGGGTCGCGCCGCCCCACCCCAATTCCAGGACCGCGTCCCATGGGAATCCTCGCCGACCGCCTCAAGGCCATCAAGCCGTCCCCGACCATCGCCGTCACCAACAAGGCGCGCGAGCTCAAGGCGGCCGGGCGCGACGTCATCGGCCTGGGCGCCGGCGAGCCGGATTTCCCGACCCCGGAGAACATCAAGCAGGCCGGCATCCGCGCGATCGCCACCGACGACACGAAATACACCGCGGTCGACGGCACGCCCGCGCTCAAGCAGGCGATCATCGGCAAGTTCAAGCGCGAGAACGGCCTGACCTACGCGCCCAACCAGATCATCGTCGGCACCGGCGGCAAGCAGGTGCTCTACAACGCGCTGGTGGCGACGCTCGACAAGGGCGACGAGGTCATCATCCCGGCGCCCTACTGGGTCAGCTATCCCGACATGGTGGCGCTCGCCGATGGCACGCCCGTCGCCGTCGCCTGCCCGCAGAACAACGGTTTCAAGCTGCGCCCCGAGGATCTCGAGGCCGCGATCACGCCCAAGACGAAATGGGTCATCCTCAACTCGCCCTCGAATCCGACCGGTGCCGGCTATACCTGGGCGGAGATGAAGGCGCTGACCGACGTGCTGCTGCGCCATCCGCATGTCTGGGTGATGACCGACGACATGTACGAACATCTCGTCTACGACGACTTCAAGTTCTGCACCCCGGCACAGGTCGAGCCCCGGCTCTACGACCGCACGCTCACCGTGAACGGCGTGTCCAAGGCCTATTGCATGACCGGCTGGCGCATCGGCTATGCCGGCGGCCCGGCCGAGCTGATCAAGGCGATGGGCACGATCCAGTCGCAGTCGACCTCGAACCCGTCCTCGATCAGCCAGGCCGCGGCGGTCGAGGCGCTCAACGGCCCGCAGGACTTCATCCCGCGCAACAACGAGGCCTTCAAGCGCCGCCGCGACCTCGTCGTGTCGATGCTCAACCAGGCGGCCGGCATCCACTGCCCGACCCCCGAGGGCGCGTTCTACGTCTACCCGTCCTGCGCCGGGACGATCGGCAAGAAGACGCCGCAGGGCAAGACGATCGAGACCGACAGCGACTTCGTCGAGTATCTGCTCGAGGCCGAGGGCGTCGCGGTGGTCCAGGGCAGCGCCTTCGGCCTCGCGCCCTATTTCCGCATCTCCTACGCCACCGCCGACGAGGTTCTGCGCGACGCCTGCACGCGCATCCAGCGGGCCTGCGCCGCGCTGCGCTGAGACGACGGATCACGATCGCGGCGACGCCGCGATCGACCGCGCCTGGAGACGGCGCGCGGCAGCGCAAGCGTCGCGCGCCGTTTTCATTCATCCCTCCACCGGGATGGAGCCTGATCTACGCCCCGTCATCCCCGGCAGGTGCGACGGAGATGCTTGCCGAATGCCCGAGGGGTAATCCAGGCTCCGTCCCCGGTGGTCACACTCGAGCAGCAGGAGGCGGCCTTGAAGATCGTGGCGATGGAGACCTTCCCAGCGGTCATCCCCTACCGCCACACCGAGGTGAGCGCGATCATCTCGCGCTCGGGCGTCTCGGACGTGGTGGTGAAGCTCGTCACCGATGACGGGCTCGTCGGCTGGGGCGAGGCCTGCATGAACTGCGACACCGCCACGACGCTGGCGGCGATCGAGGCGATGCGGCCCATCGTGATCGGCCGATCGCCATGGCAGACCGAGGCGATCGCGCGCGACGTCTTCGTCCATGGCGGCTGGCAATGGGAGGCGATGACCGGTGCATTCGCCTTCGCCGGCATCGACATGGCGCTCTGGGATCTCTGCGGCAAGGCGGCCGGCCAGCCGCTGAGCCACCTCTTTGGAGGCCCGGTACGCGAGGCCGTGGACTATTTCTACTATCTCGCCTGGGGCGACCCCGACAGCCTGCGCGCGCAATGTGCCGAGGGCCTCGCGCGCGGGCATTCGGTCTTCTACTTCAAGGCCGGAGCCGATTTCGACGCGGAGCTCGCGATGCTCGAGGTGGTGCGCGACGCGCTCGGCCCTCGCCCGCTGCTGCGTGTCGATCCGAACCAGGCCTGGCCCTTCGCCGACGCGCTGCGGAACGTGGCGCGGATGCATGCGGCCGTCGGGCTGGACTTCGTCGAGGCGCCGGTGAAGGGCGGCCGGCATGGAAACCTGCGCGAGCTCACCCGCGCCACCGGCGTGCCCGTCTGCGCCAACGAGTTCCTATGGACCGAGGCGGACGCGGCGCGCGTCATAACCGAGCGCGCCGTCGACCATATGGGGTTCTCCCCCTACTTCGTGGGCTCGCTGCGCCGATGGCACACGCTGTGCCACATGGCCGCGCATGCCGACATCCTGGTGCACAAGCATACGCATGGCGAATTCGGCATCGCGGCGGCCGCCTGCCATCAGATCCTCCTGACATTGCCGAACCTGGCCCGCGGCAACCAGCAGACGCACCAGCTCCTTGCCCATGACATCCTCACCGAGCCATTGCCCATCGTGAGCGCGGCAAGCTGGGGCGTGATCGATCGACCCGGCATCGGGGTCGAAGTCGATGAGATCGCGCTTCGCGACGCCTCGGACCGCTGGCGCCGCGATGGCGACTTCCGGCCTTTCGGCAACCGGTTTGGCGAGGCCTGAGACCGCGCGCCACAGTGCAGTCAGGACCGAGCCTGGATCATCACCCAACGGATGGGGTCATCCGGGCTCGGTCCCCGATCGCCCGCGCCGGTCAGCGCAAGGCCACCAACCGGAATCCTTCGCGCGACGCGGCTTCGGCCAGCCGGTCGTCGAGGCAGACGAAGTCCATGCTCCGCGGCTCGTGCTCGGCGGCGATGACGGCCCCGGCGAGCTGGAGCGCGTCGGCGGCGCGCAA
>JBIKXN010000421.1:0-3616 GCA_044355765.1 Alphaproteobacteria bacterium | reverse complement strand
CTGCTGGCCTGGGCGGCGTCGTATGGCGACGTGCGGGGACAAACCCCGCGCATGGTGCCCGAGACGGTCGTCACCGCGAGCCGGCTCGGCGACGGCGTCACGGGAGCGTCGACGACCGTGATCACGGCGCGCGAGATCGAGCGTTCCCCCGGCGAGACGCTGCAGGACGTGCTCTCGGTGCAGCCGGGCATACAGACCCAGAGCGTCTATGGCGGCGTCGGCGGAGCGGGAACGGTGGTCGACCTGCGTGGGTTCGGCGCGGCGGCGACGTCGAACACGCTGGTCCTGATCAACGGCCGGCGGCTCAACGACGTCGACCTCGCCGGCGTCGATTTCGGCTCGATCCCGCGCACCAGCATCGAGCGCATCGAGATCACGCGCGGCAACAGCGGCGCGGTTCTCTATGGCGACGGCGCCGTCGGCGGCGTCATCAACATCGTCACCCGCAATCCCTTCAACGAGCCAACGGCGGTGCGCGTAGACGCCGGGGCCGGCAGCCTGCGGCATGCGGAGGGGTCGTTTTCCGCCAATCGCGTCGTCGGCGACATCGCCGTCCTGGCCCATGCCGCTGCCGTCGGTTCGGCTGGGTATCGCGCGAACAACGAACTGCGCCAGCGCAGCCTGGTCGGCGAGCTGCGCCGCGCGATCGCCGGCGGGGAGGTCTACGCGACGCTGAGCGCCGATACCCAGCATCTCGGGCTGCCGGGGCCGAGGCGGGTATCGGCCACTGTCGACGAGGTCGCGTCCGACCGGCGCGGCACCAGCGAACCGCTCAACTTCGCGGACAGGCAGGGCGTGAACCTCGTGCTAGGCGGAACGCGGACATTGGGCTCGGGGCTCGACCTCGTGATCGACGCGGGCGTACGGCGCAAGGAACAGCAATTCGGCTTCTTCAGCGGCTTCGGCAACACCTATACCGAAACCTTCCTGACCACCGTGTCCGCGACACCGCGGATCCTGGCCGCGAACCGCGTGCTCGGTCTCTCCGGCAAGGCGATCGCGGGCGTGGACGTCATCGGTTCCTTCTACGGGTCCGACCGGATGGCGAATGCCGGCAATCCGCCGGCGCATCGCTACGACGTCGGCCAGCAGAGCCTCGCGACCTATCTCCAGCAGACGGTGGCGGTGCGCGCCGACACCGACCTGTCGGTGGGCGCCCGTATCCAGCGCACCTGGATCTCCGCGCGCGACCGCTACGATGCCTCGGCGCCGGCGGCGGGGGCGACGCTGCAAGGCACGGGACTCGATCGCGGCGCGACGGACCATGCCCTGCATGCGGGCATCGAGCACCGGGTGGATCGGGCGACCGAGATCTTCGCGCGCGCTGGCCGCAGCTTCCGTCTGCCGACAGTCGACGAGCGCGTGGGCTCGGCTGCCTTCGGGGTGCCTGTCGATTTCGCGCTCCGGACCCAGACCTCCTACGACATCGAGGCCGGCTTCAGGCGGCGCTGGGGCGATGTGGCGACGCAGGTCAGCGTCTTCGACATGCGCTTGCGCGACGAGCTGCATTTCGATCCGACGACCTTCACCAACGTGAACCTCGATCCCACACGCAGGCGCGGTGTCGAGACCGCGGCTACTGTGAAGCTGGGCGAGACGCTGCGTCTGCGCGGCGCGCTGACCTATGCCGAGGCGCGGTTCACGGCGGGTCAGTGGAAGGGCAACGACGTGCCGCTGGTCTCGAAATGGACGGGCAACGCGGGCGTGTCGTGGGACATCGTCGACCGCGTCGCGGTCCTGGATGCGGGCGTTCGGCGCGTGGGAGACCGTCGGTTCGACAACGATCAGGCGAATTTCCAGCCCCTCATCCAGGGCCACACCGTCGTCGACGCAAGGCTCGGCGGCGAGGTCGATGCGGTCCGATGGTCGATTTCCGCTTATAATCTGCTGGACGCGCGGTATTTCGATTACGGGATCGCGAGCGCCAGCACCTTCGGACGCTACAACGCCTATCCGCTGCCCGGACGCACGCTCATCGCCCGTTTCGGGGTGACGTTCTGATGGTCGCGGCGATCCGCGCCGCCATCTTCGCCGCGCTCGCGGGCGCGGCGGCGACGGCCTTCGCGGGCGCCGCGCGCGCCGACGCGGTGCCGCAGCGGATCGTCAGCGCAAATCTGTGCGCCGACCGTCTGCTGCTGCTGCTCGCGCCGCGCGAGCGCATCGCGTCGGTGTCCCATCTCGCCCGCGATCCGGATCTGTCGCCGGCCGCGGCCGATGCCTCGGGACTGCACGCCAATCGCGGCGGCGCGGAGGAGATCCTGGCGCTGCGCCCCGACCTGGTGCTGCTCGGGCCGTTCGCTCCGCGCGGCGGGGCGACGCTGCTGCGCCGGCTCGGCATTCCAGTCCACGAGGTACCGCTCGCCGCGGATTTCGCGGGCGCGCGCGCCGCGATCCGCGACCTCGCGGCGCGGATCGGCGTCGTGGCGCGCGGCGAGGCCTTGGTGGCGACGCTCGACGCGCGTCTCGCCGCGCTGCCCCGGGGTGCGCGGCCCCTGCGCGTCGCGTCGCTGCATGCGGGGGGCTGGGTCGCCGGCGCCGGCACGCCGGCGGATGCCGTCCTGGCGCAGCTGGGCCTGATCAATGCGCCCGCCGTCGCGGGCGCGACCGGTTTGCGTCGGCTCGACGTTGAAGCGCTGCTGGCGCTTGCACCCGACCTGATCGTCGTGGAGCGGCTGGCGGCGCCGGGCCCATCCGAGGCCGAGAGCTTGCTGCGCCATCCCGCGCTGCGGGCCACGGGGCTGCGGATGGTCGAGGTCGCGGCCCGCGCATGGGCCTGTCCCGACATGGCGCTCGCCGATGCGGCGGCCGCGATCGCGGAGGCGGCAAGATGAGGCGGCGGGAGTCGTTCTGGCCCGCCGCGACGCTCGTGCTCGCGGCATGCGGCGGCCTGTCGCTGGCGGCCGGCACGACCAGCCTCGGGCCATCGGACCTTTTCGCCGACGACGCGCGGCTGCGGGCGCTGGCCGGCACGGTGATCTGGGAATTGCGTCTGCCGCGCACCGTGCTGGCCGCGGCGACCGGGGCGTCGCTGGCGTTGTCCGGAGCGGTGCTTCAGGGCCTGTTCCGCAATCCGCTCGCGGACCCAGGGATCGTCGGCGTCTCGGCGACCGCGGCGCTCGGTTCGGTCCTCGCCCTGCATTTCGGGGTGTTGCCGGTCCCGGCCGGCGGGATGGCCGGAGGCTTCGCGGCCGCCCTGACGCTGGTGGCGCTGGCAGGGCGGGGCGCGGGGACGATGACGCTGCTTCTGGCCGGCGTGGCGCTGTCGAGCTTCGCATCCGCGCTGACGGCGCTGGCGCTCAATCTCGCGCCCAGCCCCTTCGCGGCCTACGAGATGGTCTTCTGGCTGCTCGGCGCCGTCGCCGACCGGTCCTGGACGCATGCGCTGACCGCCTTGCCCTTCGTCGCGGTGGGCTGGGCGATGCTGTTCGCCACCGCGCGCGGCCTCGCGGCGATGACGCTGGGCGAAGACACGGCGCGCTCGCTCGGGATCGATCTTGCGCGGTTGCGCTGGCTGGCGATTGCGGGCACCGCGTGCAGCGTCGGCGCCTGCGTCGCGGTCGCCGGCAGCATCGGCTTCGTCGGCCTCATCGTGCCGCATTTGCTGCGCCCGCTGGTC
>JBIKXN010000051.1:0-12074 GCA_044355765.1 Alphaproteobacteria bacterium | reverse complement strand
TGCCGTCATGACGGACATCGGCCAGCGCCTTGAGGATGTTGTGCGAGTACTGGATCGGCGCCGGCATCAGCTCGGGCGTCTCGTTGCAGGCATAGCCGAACATGATGCCCTGGTCGCCCGCGCCCTCGTCCTTGTTGCCGGCGGCGTCGACGCCCTGGGCGATGTCGGCCGACTGGCCGTGCAGGCGCACGACGACTTTGGCCTTCTTCCAGTGGAAGCCCTTCTGCTCGTAGCCGATGTCGCGCACCGCGTTGCGCGCCAGCGCCTCGATCACCTTGGCGTTGACTTCGCCGCTCTTGAGCATCGGCGCGCGCGCGCCGCATTTCTTCCGGTCGAGCCGCACTTCGCCCGCGATGCAGATGTAGTTGGTCGTGACCAGCGTCTCGCAGGCCACGCGGGCATAGGGGTCGAGGCCAAGGAACGCGTCGACGACGGCGTCGGAGATGCGGTCGCAGACCTTGTCGGGATGGCCCTCGGAGACGGACTCGGAGGTGAAGACGAAATCGCCCTGGCGCATCGGCGGGAGGCTCCATGGAGGAGGCGGCGGATTGGCCCGTGAGGGCCGGTGAGGCGGCGGACCTTGTGGCAAGTCTGGGGTGCCGCGTCAACAACGCGCACCCGCCCGGGTTCATCCCGATGCGCGTCCGCGCGCCCCGAACGCCCAGCCGGCGAGGGCGAGCGCGAGGGCCAGCGCCGCGGGCAGCGCGTCGCCGCCGCGCGCATAGGGCGGCGGCGGCAGCGCGGGGGGCAGGCGGGCATCGAGATGGGTGCGCGCGCCGAGCGTCAGGGCGGCGCGTACGCGGCCCTGTGCGTCGATCACGGCCGAGATCCCGCCATTGGCGACGCGGACGACGGGCAGGCCCTCCTCGATGGCGCGGAAGCGCGACGCGGCGAAATGCTGGTGCGGACCGGCCGAGGTTCCGAACCAGGCATCGTTGGTGGCGAGCAGGATCCAGTGCGGGCGGTCGCCCGGCGGGCGGACCGCGCCGGGGAAGATGCTCTCGTAGCAGATCAGCGGGCTGAAGGGCGGCAGGCCGGGCAGGCGGATCGTCCGCGGCCCGGGACCGGCCGAGAAATCGACCGGCCCGGCGGCGATCTTCTCCAGCGGCAGGATGCGGCGCAGCGGCATGTACTCGCCGAAGGGCACGAGGTGGAACTTGTCGTAGGTGGCGCGGATCTCGCCGGTCTCGTCCAGCGCGTGCAGGCTGTTCCAGGCCTGTAGCGCGGGCGTGCGCTGGATGCGCGGCGAGCCCGTCAGCAGATAGCCGCCCGGCGGCACGAGCCGCGCAAGATCGCGACGGAAATCGCGGTCGCCCGCCATCGGGAACAAGGAGGCGGTCTCGGGCCAGAGCAGATGGTCGATGCGCTCGAAGCCTGGCGCGCGCGACAGGTCGGCGGTCAGCTGCAGATGGCTCTGCTGTTCGCGCGGGTCCCATTTCAGCTTCTGCGGAATGTCGGGCTGGACCAGCCGAAGTACCGGTCCGTCGCCGGCCATCGCATCCGCCGGCACGGGCGGCGTCTGCAGCCACTGCGCGATCTGCAGCGCCGCGAAGGCGACGAGCACGCCATGGCGCAGCGCCGCCGGCCGTGCCGCGGCCGCCGCCGCGGCGAGCACGGTCAGGATCGTCAGCCCATAGAGCCCGACCAGCGCGGCGAGCGAGGCCACCGGCAGCAGCTCGGTCCAGGCGGTGCCGGCGAGGTTCCAGGGAAAACCGGTCAGGACATGGCCGCGCAGCCATTCCGCCGGAAACCATGCGGCGGCGAGCGCCAGCGGCGCGGCGACGCGCAGCCGCGCGGACAGTCCATGCGCGAGGGCCATGGCGGCGCCGGTGAACACGCCAAGCCCGGCGCCGAGCCCGCCGACAGCGATGGGGATCAGCCAGCCGAATTTCTCCGGCTCGACCAGCATCGCGTGGCCGATCCAGTAGAGGCCGCTGGCGAAATGCGCGGCGCCGAAGCACCAGCCGGCCGCGAAGGCGCGCCGCCCGTCGCGTGCGGTCTCGAGCAGCAGCGCAAGCCCGCCGAAGGCGACCGGCAGCAGGACGATCGCGTGATGGGGCGGCAGGGCCAGCGTCGCGGCGAGGCCGAGCACGGCGGCGAGCAGCGCGCGTCGGCCACCGCCGAGGTCGCGCAGCGCGCCGGCCAGACGCATGCGCGCGCCGGACGTCACGCCGCGCCGGAGCCGCTGTCGGTCGCGCCGGCTCCGGGGGCGCGGCGACGCGCGCGCAGGCGCTTGATCCGTCGCGGATCGGCGTCGAGGATCTCGAATTCGGCGCCGCCGGGATGGGCGATCACCTCGCCGCGCGCAGGCACGCGGCCCGCGAGCGCGACCACCAGCCCGCCGGTGGTGTCGATGTCCGCCCCGCGCTCCTCGTCGGTCAGCAGCGGGCCGATCGCGGCCTCGAGTTCGTCCAGCGGCAGCCGCGCGTCGACCAGCCACGCGCCGTCGGGCTGGGCCTGCACGCCGGGCCGCTCCTCGATGTCGTGCTCGTCCTCGATCTCGCCGACGATCGACTCGACGAGGTCCTCGATCGACACCAGGCCGTCGATGCCGCCGAATTCGTCGACGACCAGCGCCAGGTGCAGGCGCGTCTTGCGCATCTCCAGCAGCAGGTCGAGCACGCGCATCGACGGCGCCACGAACAGGATCTTGCGCAGGACGTCGTCGATCGCGAAGGGCTTGTCCGCGCCCCAATAGGCCAGGACATCCTTGATGTGGACCATGCCGACGATCTCGTCGGTGGTGCCGCGATAGACGGGGTAGCGCGAATGCGCCTCGCGGCGGATCGTGTCGACCAGCGCCGGCAGCGCGACGTCGTGCGCGACCGCGACGATGTCCGCGCGCGGAACCATGACGTCGTAGGCGGTCAACTGGCGCAGCTTGAGGATGTTGCGGATCAGCGCGCGTTCCTGCGCGCCGATCTCCGCCGGCGGCGTGTCGCCCTCCTCGATGATCTCCTCGATCGTCTCCTCGAGGCTCTCGCGCAGCTTCGCCTCGGGATCCTCGCGCCGCAGCAGGCGGCGCAGCCGGGCGCCGAAGCCGGGTTCCTGACGCTGGTCGTCGCTCATGGCGCACCGCCGCGCGCGCCATAGGGGTCGGGCAGACCCAGCCGGGCCAGGATCTCGCGTTCGAGCGACTCCATGCGCTCCGCGTCGCGCGCCCGGACATGGTCGTGCCCCAGCAGGTGCAGCACGCCATGGACGACCAGATGGACCAGATGCGCGCGCAGGGTCTTGCCCTGCGCGCGCGCCTCGGCGGCGCAGGTCTCGAAGGCGAGCGCGACGTCGCCCAGATTGACCACGCCGTCGGGACCCGCCACGCCGTCGGGGAAGGACAGCACGTTGGTCGGCTTGTCGCGGCCGCGGAAGTCGTGGTTGAGCGCGCGCAGCCGCGCGTCGTCGGCCAGCGCCACGGCAAGCGTCGCGCGTCGCGTGGCGTCCGGCCCGCCAGCCGCGGCGCGCGCCGCGCGCGCGGCACGGCGCACCGTGTGGGCGGCGTCCGGCAGGCGGCGGCGCCAGCGCGCGTCCTCGATCGGCACGGCGATCGCGAGCGTCATGGGCCGCGCCTGCGGTCGCGCGCGTCGTAGGCGGCGACGATGCGGCCGACGAGCGCGTGGCGCACGACGTCGGCGGCGCCGAAGCGCGTCACGCCGACGCCCTCGACGCCTGCGAGCACGTCGAGCGCCTCGGCGAGGCCGGAGCGCGCGCCGGAAGGCAGATCCACCTGCGTCAGGTCGCCGGTGACCGCCATGCGGCTGTTCTCGCCCAGGCGCGTGAGGAACATCTTCATCTGCATGGGCGTCGTGTTCTGCGCCTCGTCGAGGATCACGAAGGCGTTGGACAGGGTGCGTCCGCGCATGAAGGCGAGCGGCGCGATCTCGATCTCGCCCGAGGCCATGCGTTTCACGACCTGGTCGCCGGGCATCATGTCGTAGAGCGCGTCGTAGAGCGGCCGCAGATAGGGATCGATCTTCTCGCGCATGTCGCCGGGCAGGAAGCCCAGCCGCTCGCCGGCCTCGACCGCCGGCCGCGACAGCACGATGCGGTCGACGCGGCCCTCGGCCAGCATCTGTACCGCGACGGCGACCGCGAGATAGGTCTTGCCGGTGCCCGCGGGACCCAGCCCGAAGACCAGCTCGTTCTGGCGCAGCGTGCGCAGATAGTCGATCTGCCCGGGCGTGCGCGGCGTGACGCGCCGCTTGCGTGTGCGCACGACGAGATCGTCGTCGCCGAAGAGATCGCGCGCGTCGGCGGCGCGGTCGCCGGCGGCGGCCAGCCGGGTCGCGGCGTCGACGTCGCCCATCTCGACGCCCTGGCCGCGGCGCAGCCGCTCGTAGAGCCCGGCCAGCGCCGCGCGCGCCGCCTCGCTCGCCGAATTCGGCCCTTCGATGGCGACCCGGTTGCCGCGCGAGGACAGCCGCACGCCCAGGCGCTGTTCGATGCGCGCAAGGTGGCGGTCGTGCTCGCCGAACAGCATCGGCAGGAGGGAGTTGTCGTCGAATTCGATCTGCAGCGCGGCGGCGCCGCCCGATCCGTTGCGGCTCACGCGGCGGCTCCCGTCGCGTCCGCCCGTTCGCCCGCGACGCTGTTGGGCCCGAGCCGCGCGAGCCTGACCATGACCAGCGACCCGATCGGCGCGTCGGGAGCGTCGAAATGCACGGCCTGCAGCCAGGGACTGCGGCCGACGGCCTGGCCCGGATGGCGTCCGCGGCGTTCCACGAGGACGGGGACGACGCGGCCGAGCATGGCGCGGTTGAACGCCTCGGCCTGTTCGCGCAGCAGCGCCTGCAGGGTCTGCAGCCTTTCGTCCTTGGTCGGTTCGGGGATCTGGCCGTCGAGCGCCGCCGCCGGGGTTCCCGGCCGGGCGCTGAACTTGAACGAGAAGGCGCCCGCGAAGCCTACCGCGCGCACCAGGTCGAGCGTGGCGGCGAAGTCGGCGTCGCTCTCGCCGGGGAATCCGACGATGAAGTCGCTCGACAGCGCCAGATCGGGCCGCGCGGCGCGCAGGCGTTCGACGATGCGCAGATAATGCGCCGCGTCGTGGCCGCGATTCATCGCCGCGAGGATGCGGTCCGCGCCCGACTGCACCGGCAGATGCAGATAGGGCATCAGCTTCGGCTCTTCGCCGTGCGCCGCGATCAGCGCGTCGTCGACGTCGCGCGGATGCGAGGTCGTATAGCGCAGGCGCTCCAGCCCGGGGATCGCGGCCAGGTGCCGGATCAGCCCGCCGAGCCCGGTCTCGCCGCCCGCCGCGTCGCGGCCGTGATAGGCGTTGACGTTCTGGCCGAGCAGCGTGATCTCGCGCGCACCGCCGGCCACCAGTCGGCGCGCCTCGCGCTCGACATCGGCGATCGGGCGCGAGAATTCGGCGCCGCGGGTATAGGGCACGACGCAGAAGGTACAGAACTTGTCGCAACCCTCCTGCACGGTCAGGAAGGCCGCGGGGCCAGACGCGCCGGCGGTCTCCGGCAGATGGTCGAATTTCGAATCGACCGGGAAATCGGTGTCGAGCGCCGCGCCGCCCGCGCGGCTGGCGCGCGCCACCAGTTCAGGCAGGCGGTGATAGGATTGTGGACCGACCACGACGTCGACGAAGGGCATGCGGCGCAGGATCTCCGCGCCCTCGGCCTGCGCGGTGCAGCCGGCGACGGCGATCAGGCAGCCGCGCGCCTCCTTGACCGGGCGCAGCCGACCGAGCTCGGAATAGACCTTCTCCGATGCCTTCTCGCGGATATGGCAGGTGTTGAGGATGACCAGATCGGCGGTCTCGGGCGTGTCGCCCGGAGCGTAGCCAAGCGGCGCCAGGATCTCCGCCATACGGTCGGAGTCGTAGACGTTCATCTGGCAGCCATAGGTCTTGATGAAGAGCCGCTTCGTCAAAGCGCGTTGAAATCCTTGAATTTTCCGGAAACGACCCGGGCCGAAGCTACCAGCCCGCCCGGGCAAGTCAAGACGAGGGGCCGGACGCCGCCGGTCGGCGACGTCCGGAATTGAGCTCGAACAGCGTCCTGCCGACGGTCTCCTCGCAGAACCGGGTCAGCGCCTTGCGGCTGCCGAAGCGCGCGAAGGTGACCGGTTCGTGGAACTCGACCTCGACGGTGACCCGGCCGACGCCCAGCGCCTGCCAGAGATGGCCGGGCAGTTCCATGTCGCCGAACCAGGCGAAGAAGGGCCGCAGATGGCGACCGATCGGCATGCCGTCCAGGCGGGTATAGGCGATGGTGACCGGCTGGACGGTCAGCGGCCGGCCATCGGTCGCGATCTCGGCGGCGGCGAGCAGCGAACTCTTGAACGGGCGCAGATGGACGCCGTCATAGGACGTGCCTTCGGCGAACAGCACCAGGCTGCGGCCCTCGGCGAGGGCGGCGGCGAGGCTGTCGCGCTCGCCGTCGACCCGCCGACGGTCGCGGCCGACGAAGACCGTGCGCTGCAGCCGGGCCAGCCAGCCGAAGAAGGGCCAGGACGCGACCTCGCGCTTGGCCACGAAGGACACCGGGGCCAGCGCCGACAGGGCGACGATGTCGAAATACGAAACATGGTTGGCGACGAACAGCGTCGGCGCGTCGGGGGCGGGCGTGCCATGGCGGCGCAGCTCGAGGCCCAGTATCGCGCAGCAGCGCCGATGATACCAATGCGGCAGGCGCCGCGCGGCCCCCGATCGCGCGGCGAGCAGCGCCGCCTGGACCGGCATCAGCGGCAAGGTCAGCGCCGCATAGAGCGCGAGGCGCAGGGCGGCGCGCCCGCGCGACACCGGAACCACGGCTGCGTCGCGCTGGCTCACTCCGCCGCGTGCCTGCGCCGGTAATGGTTGAAGTACTTGTCGGTGACGCGGTCGACCGCGACCACGATGCCTACATCGATCGTCCCGAATTGCGGATCGATCACGGCGCCGTCGCCGACGAAGCCGCCCAGTCGCAGATAGCCCTTGATCAGTGGCGGCAGAGCGGCGCGCGCCAGATGCGGGTCGATCTCCGGGTCGGTGCCGGCGGCCCGCGCCATGGCGACATAGCGCCCGGGCAGCGCCCGCGGCCGCAACTCGGCCGGAGCCAGATGCCGGCTGTGCAGATAGGACAGCAGGCCGGCGACAGCCTGCGGATCCGTGCCGGGCAGGCTGGCGCAGCCGAACATCACGCGGATGTCGTGGGCGAAGACATAGGTCGCGATGCCCGACCACAGACGCTGCATCGTGGCGCCGGTGCGGTAGCCGGCATCGACGCAGGCGCGCCCCAGTTCCAGGCTTTCGCCGGGGATCGCGGCGAGCGCCGAGAGGTCGAATTCGTCGGCGCTGTAGAAACCGCCATTCGCCTCGGCCACCGTGCGGCGCAGCAGGCGATAGGTGCCGATGATCGCCTCGGGGCCGTCGCCGCGCTGCGTGTCGAGCACCAGCAGATGGTCGCACAAAGCGTCAAAGCGGTCGAAGTCGCGGCCCGCGGCGACCATGTCGGCGGTCGGCGTGGCGCCCATCTCGCCGTAGAAGACGCGGTAGCGCAGCCGTTGCGCGGCCTCGATCTCGGCCGGGTCGGCGGCGAGCCGCACGACGAGCGTATCGCGCGCGCGCCTCGGGACCGGCGTCTGGGCCAGCCCGCCCGGAGCGGGCGGCGGGGTTCCGACCGCGATCATGCGTCCTCGCCTGTCTTGGCGGTGCGCAGCGGTACGCCATAGAGCTCCAGCCGGTGTCCGACCAGCTCGAAGCCTAGCGCGCGGGCGGCCTCGCGCTGGAGCCGCTCGATCGCCTCGTTCTTGAACTCGATCACCTGGCGCGTCTGCAGGTCGATGAGATGGTCGTGGTGGTCGGCCGTGACCTGCTCGTAGCGGGCGCGGCCATCGCCGAAGTCATGGCGGGCCAGGATGCGCGCTTCCTCGAGCAGCCGGACGGTGCGGTAGACGGTCGCGATCGAGATGCGCTTGTCGATCGCCGACGCGCGGCGATGGAGAAGCTCCACATCCGGATGGTCGGTCGATTCGGACAGCACCTGCGCGATGACGCGGCGCTGGCCGGTCATCTTCAGGCCCTTGGCCAGGCAAAGTTGCTCGAGCCGCGACATCGTCGGCGCCATTCCCGTTCGCCGGCGCGGGTGCCACCCGTCCCGGCGGGACGGGGCACCGGCGCCCCAGGCACGTATATAGGCCAAGCGGCGGATCCTTCCATCCGGAGCTTGCCATTCTGTACCTGCGCGATGACGAAAAGATGACGCATCCCGGAAGGATGCGCGTCGCGGCCGCCGCCCGTCCTCAGCCACCCCGCCGGGTGCCCAGCCCCTGCGCGCGGGCGAGGCTGCTCCGGCGTTTGGCATAGCCAGGCGCCACCATGGGATAATCCGGCGGCAGACCCCAGCGGGTGCGATACGCCTCTGGCGTCAGCCCGTAGGCGGCGCGCAGATGGCGCTTGAGCGTCTTCAGCCGGCGGCCATCCTCGAGGCAGACCAGATATTCGGGCGTCACCGAGCGGTCGATCGGCACGGCCGGTTCGCGCGCGGCCGCCTTGGATCCGGGCGGGCGGATCTCGTCGTGGAAGGATCGGACCGTCGCGTGGACGCTGCGCAGGACGACGCCGAGTTCCGACAGCGGCACCTTCTGGGTTGCCACATATGCGCCGACGATCTGCACTGTGAGGTCGAGCAGGGTCCGGTCTTCGCCAGGGTCTTGCATGTCCAGGGTCCTTGCCGCCGTTTCTCCCAGACTGGCGCGCAGAGGTTTATTTCCAGGTAATTTCCAATCCGCGAATCCTGGTTGTTTGGAGTACGCCCTATACTCCTAAAGTAGTACTCCTGGCCTCAGGCAGAGGCGAACCATGCTCCCGCAGGGACGAGGTCGCGCCGCAGGGTCAGGGCATCGGCGGCCGGTCCGGCGCGCCGGACGTAATAGCCGCGCCGCCGACCGATCGGCGCGAATCCCGCGCCCGCGTATAGCGCCCGCGCGGCGGCATTGTCCTCGGCCACTTCCAGGAAGAGGCGGCGCGCGCCCGCCGCCGCCGCATGCCGCGCGACGGCGTCGATCAGGTCGCGCGCCAGACCGTGGCGCCGCCAGGGCGCGCCCACGGCCAGGGTGAGCAGCTCCGCCTCGTCGGCGTTCACCCGCGCGAGCGCGAATGCGGCGGGCGGAAGCCCCGAGAAGACGGTCGCGAAACCGAACGCGCCGGGCATCGCCAGGACCTCGATGATCGCGGTCGCCGACCACGGCTCGTCGAAGCAGCCGGCATGGACCAACGCCAGGGCCGGTGCGTCGGTCCGGCCCACAAGCCGCCGTTCGGGCGGCGGCGCGGCATCGACGCAGGGCGTCACGGCATAACCGCCGCCGCCCGCGGGCGTTCGCGCGGCGCCGTCACGGCGGGCGGGTGGATGTAGAGCGGCCCGGGGCTATTCTCGCCCGGACTTGCGCGCGCCGCGAGCGCCGCGACGTCGGCGGCGTCGACGTCGCGCGGCACAGCGCGCGCAGCGACCCCGGCGGCGCCGAGCGCGATCACGACAGCCTGCGTCTCTTCGCCGACCACCACGATCGCCGCGCCGGCCGGCAATCGCGCGGGCAGATCCGCGGGAACGCAGGCGAAGGGCGCGCCGTCGCCGACGCGAAAGAAAAGCTCGGCGCGACCCGAGCCGATCACGGCCAGCGGGATCTCGTGGGCCGCGCAGTCCGCTTCGGGGCGCAGCGCCGCGAGCGTCGTCACGCCTACAAGCGGCCGGTCGAGCGCCAGCGCCAGCCCGCGCATGAAGGCGAGCCCCGCGCGCAGGCCGGTGAATCGGCCCGGGCCGACCGTGACGCCCAGGCGCTCGATCGCGCCGAAGCCGAGCCCCGCCTGCGCCATCACCTCGCCGACGCGCAGCGGGATGTCGTCGCTGCGCGCGGCCGCGGGCGGATGGCGCGCCGCCAGCACCTGCCCATCGCGCCACAGCGCGATCGAACAGCGCGCGGTGGCGCTGTCGAGGGCGAGGACCAGCACGCTGCCGTCAGAGGACGGCGCGGACCTCGACCACTTCGGGAATGTAGTGGCGCAGCATGTTCTCGATCCCCGACTTGAGCGTCGCGGTCGAACTCGGGCAGCCGGAGCAGGAACCCTGCATGTGCAGATAGACGACGCCGTCCTCGAAGGAGTGGAAGACGATGTCGCCGCCGTCCTGCGCGACCGCCGGCCGGACGCGGGTGTCGAGCAGTTCCTTGATCTGGACGACGATCTCGGACTCCTCGCCGTCCTGGGCGACGGCCGGCGCCGCGGCGCCCTCGGCCAGGATCGGCCGCCCGGCGGTGAAATGCTCCATGATCGCGCCGAGCACGACCGGCTTCATCACGTGCCAGTCCTGATCTGCGGATTTCGTCACGGTGACGAAATCGGCGCCGAAGAAGACGCCCTCGACGCCCGCGACCGCGAACAGGGCGACCGCCAGCGGCGAGCGCGCCGCGGTCTCGGCGCTGGGGAAGTCGGCGGTGCCGGCCGGCATCACGACGCGGCCGGGAAGGAACTTCAGCGTCGCCGGATTCGGCGTGGCTTCGGTCTGGATGAACATGTCTGGCGTCCCTTCGCTCGTCTCGGGTCGGAAGTTAAATGGCCCGCGCAGCGCGGCGGGTCAACCACGACGCCGCCATGGTCATTGACGGCGGCCGGCTCAGGTGATGGCGTCGATCGCGGCGAAGCTGAGCGATCCCGGCACGATCGTGACCGGCACGCGCAGCTTGCCGATCAGCCTTTCCGACAGCGCCGTCACCAACGGGCCGGGGCCTTTGGGACCGGGATCCGCGGCGAGCACCAGCACCGAGATGCCCGGCTCCTCGTCGAGCAGGCGCAGCAACTCGGTCGCCGGCTTGCCTTCGCGCACATGGAGCATGGGCATGTCCCCGGACATCTCGCGCACGTCGCTGGCCAACTCCTGCAGCCGCGTCTCCGCTTCGGTGCGCCGCTCCTCGCGCATGATCTCGCCGACACCGAGCCACTCCGAAGACACCGGCTCGGTGACGTAGAGCATCGCAACGCGGCCGCCGGTCGCATGGGCCCGCCGGCACGCGAAGCGCAGCGCCACCTTCAACTCCGGCGATTCGTCTACCACGACCAGGAAGACCCGGTGGTGGTGCTCGCCGCCCGTCTGGTCCGTCATCTGCCGCCCCCTCGCATCACGATGCCGTCCGTCACGCCCGGCGGAAGGCGGCGCTGGCGGCCCATCCGACCGCTACCGCGATCAGCACCGCCATGAGCCCGTAGAGCGCCGGCTGCCGATGCGCGAGGTCGTAGATCTGGGCGCCGACGCCGGTCTTCTTGACACGCATCGGCGCGGTCTGCGCCCCGATCTCGCGCCCGTCCTTCACCAGGAAGACCTCGACATTATAGATGCCCGTAGGAACATTGGGGGGAAAGCTTATGCGGGTGCGGAACAGCTTGGGACCGAGGAAAGTCACCGGCTCGGGCTGGTCGTGCCACAGATCGGCTTCCAGCCGGGCGCGGGTAAGGCCGGCGCGGAACGCCGCGATCTCCTCGGGCGGCGCGGCGGAGGCCGGAACGGCGCGCACAGCGTCGACGCCGATCTGCAGGCGCTGGCGCATGCCCTGGGTCGTGACCTGGTCAAGCGGCCGCGAACTCGCGACGCGGTAGAAGGACGGCACCTGGTCGAAGCGCATCGAGGCGGTGTTGATCCAGATGCCGAGCACCCTGCTCTTGCGCCGCACGGTGGCGCTGCCGGCCGGGCCGCGGACGACGACGACCACCTCGCCCTCGCCCTCGGTCGCGCCGAACAGGATGAGCTCGGTGCCGGTGAAGCCGGTGGTGATGGAGATCTCGTGCGCCGAAAGGTCGGCGACCAGCGGCTGGCCGACGGCGCCGCCCATCTGGGCGTCGGCACCGGTGGAGAAGGACGACAGCGCGGCGAAGAGCGCGAACGCGGTCGCGAGCCGCATCAATGCCGCCCCCCGCCGCCCAGGCTGTAGACGTCGGCGGGCGCGACCACCAGGTCGAAGCCGAGCTTGATCGCGACGCCGAGCACCATCAGCGCCATCAGGCCGCGCAGCTGCTCGCCGCGCAGCTTCTGTCCCAGCCGCGCGCCGATCTGGGCGCCGACCGCGCCGCCGACGAGCAGCAGCACGGCGAGCACCAT
>JBIKXN010000420.1:0-3632 GCA_044355765.1 Alphaproteobacteria bacterium | reverse complement strand
ACCAAAGCCAAACGCACCCTAGAGCGCCCACACCGGCCCGAACGCGTCTTCGAGCGAGGCGCCGTCGCGCAGGACCGCCTGCGCCCCCGCCGAAAATCCGCCACCGCCCTCGTGGAGCGCCAGGCCCGGCAACAGGCGTGCGCCGCCCCGCGCGCCGAGCCTCGCCGCCACCAGGATGCGCTTGGCCGGCACGCCGGCGCGCGGCCAAAGCGGCAGGACCGCGATGTCGCCGAAATGCCGCGCCAGCGCCGCCATAACCTCGTGGAGCCGGTCGGCGCGATGGATGAGCCGCAGCGCGCCGCGCGGGGCCAGCATGCGGGCGGCGATCGCTACCCAGTCGACCAGCCCGGCGCCCGCCTCGACATTGGCGGCGCGCCTGCCGCCATCCGGCGAGACGCTCGCGCGCTCCGGTGGCAGGAAGGGCGGGTTGAAGAACACCGCGGCGAACCGCCCATGCGCCTCGCGCGACAGCGCGCGGATATCGGCCTCGATCACCGTGACCCGCCCATCCATGGCGTTGGCGGCCGCATTGCGGCGCGCCAGCCGCGCCATGACCGGATCGCGTTCAGCCGCGGCGACGGCAAGCGCCGGGCAGCGCGCCGCGAGGCACAGCGTCGCCGCCCCCGCGCCGGCCCCGAGTTCCAGCGCCGTGCGCGCCGCGCAGGGCACGCTCGCGGCCAGCAGCACGGGATCGATCGCGGCCCGATATCCGGTCGCGGGCTGCGCGAACGCGATCCGGCCGCCAAGCAGCGTTCCGGCAGTGGTCGGCGGAAGAGCGTCCTCCTGCATGGGACAGCCAGCATACCGCGCCGCCGCCCGGAAGGCTTCGCTTCGCTTGATCGCGGCGGGCCGACGGCTATGCTCCGGCCCGGTTTTGGTCCAGGACTGCACGGGGGCGTATAGGGTGGCGATCGTCGTCAATCTCGAAGGCGGGCGTGACCGCGCGCGGGCACCGTCGCTGGCGCCTTTGCTGGCGCTCGTCGGCGACGATCTCAAGCGCGTCAACGAGGTCATCGTCCGGCGCATGCAGAGCCCGGTGGCGCTGATCCCGCAGCTCGCCGGCCATATCGTCGCCGCGGGCGGCAAGCGGATGCGGCCGATGCTTACCCTCGCGGCGGCGCGCCTGTGCGGGATCGCCGGCAGCGAACGCCATGTCAACCTCGCTGCCTGCGTCGAATTCATCCATACGGCGACGCTCTTGCACGACGACGTGGTCGACGAATCGGATCTGCGGCGCGGCCGCGCCACGGCCAACGCCGTCTGGGGCAACAAGGCCTCGGTGCTGGTCGGCGATTTCCTGTTCAGCCGGGCCTTCGAGGTGATGGTCGAGGACGGCTCGCTGGAAGTGCTGCGGATCCTGTCCCATGCCTCGGCGGTGATCGCCGAGGGCGAGGTGCTGCAGCTGACGACCGCCAACGACACCGAGACCACCGAGAGCGCCTATCTTGAGGTGATCAAGGCCAAGACCGCCCGCCTCTTCGCCGCGGCAGCGCGGGTCGGGGCCGTGGTCGCGGACCGGCCCAAGGTGGAGGAGGACGCGCTCGAGAGCTTCGGCCTCAATCTCGGCATCGCCTTCCAGCTTACCGACGACGTCATCGACTACGCCTCGACCGCCGAGAAGATGGGCAAATCGGTGGGCGACGATTTTCGCGATGGCAAGATCACGCTACCGGTGGTGCTCGCCTTCCTGCGCGGCGACGACGAGGAGCGCGCTTTCTGGCGCCGGACGCTCGAACAACTCGACCAGCGGCCGGGAGACCTCGAGCACGCCATCGACCTGATGGGGCGCCACGGGTCGCTGCGCGACACGGTCGAGCGCGCCCGGCACTACGGCGCCATCTCCCGCGACGCGCTGGGCATCTTCCCCGACCATCCGCTCAAGCGCGCGCTGGTCGAACTGGTCGACTTCGCCATCCAGCGCGCCCATTGAGGCGCCGCGACGGGGTCGCTTGCAGCCCCGGCGGGGCGGGGCTATAACGCCCGCCCGTTCGTCGCAACGCGGCGAAAGGCCGGTCGGAGTGTAGCTCAGCCTGGTAGAGCACTTGGTTCGGGACCAAGGGGCCGGAGGTTCGAATCCTCTCACTCCGACCATTCCGCCCCGCCTGACCGGGGGGCGAAACAGGCCTCAGGCCGCGACGCGCGCGGGCGCGAAATTGTCGGCCAGGAATTCGAGCAGCTCGCCGCCGACCTCTTCCATCTGGGTCAGGATGCGCGCGATCACGATCTCGACGAAGCGACCGCGATCGCCCGGCATGCCGTCGAGCGGCGTCTCCGCGATCGCCGCCAGCGCGGCGCGGATCACCGGCATGAACGTGCCGGGCATGCGCGCCTTTTCGTTGACCGAGTTGAAGCCGCGCACCCGCGGGTCGTGCAGCATCGACTGGACGGTCGCCAGCGGCAGGCCGGCCAGCAGCGACAGCGCAATCTCGAAGAAGGCGAGATCGCCGGTGCACAGTTCCTTGACCGCGACCAGCGGCTTCAGCTTGCCCTGCTTGTGCATGGCCTGCGCGGCATCGCGCGAGGCGTCCGCGAGACGATAGGACAAGGCGCGCGGCGCGTCGGCGATCGGCCGTGCGATCGGCCGCGCCGCCGATACGGGCGCGGGTGCCGGCGCGGCGGGGCGCGGACCCGGCGCGACGGGCGGTTGTTCGACGGGCGGTTGCGCGACGGCGCGCGGCGCCGGGCTTTCGATCTCCACCCGGACCGGCGCGGCGACGGCCGGCGGAGGGGCGTCGTCGGATGGCAGATCGGGCACCGGCGCCACGACGCCCTGGGCGCGAAGATTGGCCTTGAGACGGCCGGAGACCTGGGTGATCACCTTCTCGGCGACCGACCGGGGCAGCGCGTTGCGCTTGGCGAGGCCGGTCACCACCGGCCACGCGTTGTCGAAGCGCTCGAGCATGCGCTCCATGTCGTCGTCGGAGAGTTCGGCGCCGTTATTCGCCGCCAGGCGCGCCACCAGGGCCTGGTCGCATTCGTCGATGATGACCCGCGCGACATCCTCCGAGATCTGCCTGCGGTTGACGATCGCGTCCTGCTTGTCGCGGTCGCCTTCCTCCACCAGATCGATCAGCACGTCGTCGCTGAGGGCCTCGCTATGGGCAAGGATCGGCCGCGCGACGTCGATCACGTCGCGGGCAAGGCGCTCCGCCGCTTCGGGCGGCAGTTCGGGGTTGCGCTTGACGGTCTCGGCCAGGACGGCGCGCACGACGGTGGCGCGGTCGCGCGCGAACAGCGCGACCAGGCGGCGCCATTCGCGACGCTGGGCGTCGTCGAGGCGAGGCAGTTCGCCCATCTTCGCGACGGCGGCGGCGACCAGGGACCGGGAACTCGACGAACCGTCGGCGAGCAGTTTCTGCGCCTCGTCGACCAACTCGCTCAGGCTCATGCTCCTCACGCGCGCCGGCTGGTCTTGCGGACCGCCCCGGCGCCCCTTGTTTTCAGAGCGCCGCCGAGGCCACCGAGCCGACGTCGCCAGCTTGGACCATCATGCGCCGTTCGATCGACATATTAACGTGCTCGGCGACGGCCATCAAGAAACGCGCATCCGGCACGGGCGGTGCGCACGCCAGCCGCAAATCCTGCCCCGGCAGCGCGAAATGCCCTAGACTCCCGCGGTTCCGACACTTCCC
>JBIKXN010000419.1:0-3637 GCA_044355765.1 Alphaproteobacteria bacterium | reverse complement strand
CGGCCCAGTGCCAGTTCGCCGAGCTCCGTCGACGGACCGTCGGCGATGATGTCGCCGATGGCCACCACGTCGCCCTTCTTCACCAGCGGACGCTGCGTGATGCAGGTGTTCTGGTTCGAACGCTGGAACTTGAGCAGGTTGTAGATGTCGACGCCGGACTGGGTGTGGGCGACGTCCTCGGTCACGCGCACGACGATACGCGTCGCGTCCACCTGATCGACGACACCCGCGCGGCGCGCGGCGATCGCCGCGCCGGAGTCCCGCGCGACGACACCTTCCATGCCCGTGCCGACGAGCGGCGCCTCGGCACGGATCAACGGTACCGCCTGGCGCTGCATGTTCGCGCCCATCAGCGCGCGGTTCGCGTCATCGTTCTCCAGGAACGGCACCAGCGCCGCGGCCACCGACACCAGCTGCTTGGGGCTGACGTCGATGAAGTCGACCTGCTCCGGCCGCACCAGGGCGAAGTCCCCGCCCTTGCGGCAATTGGTCAGCTCGGCGACGATCCGGCCCTTGGGATCGAGTTCGATGTTCGCCTGGGCGATGTGGTACTTGGACTCCTCCATCGCCGAGAGATAGGCCACCTCTTCGCCGACGCGTCCGTCGCGAACACGCCGATACGGCGTCTCGATGAAGCCGTACTGGTTGATGCGCGCATAGGTCGCCAGCGAGTTGATAAGGCCGATATTGGGACCTTCCGGCGTCTCGATCGGGCAGATGCGGCCGTAATGCGTCGGATGCACGTCGCGCACCTCGAAGCCCGCGCGCTCGCGCGTCAGACCGCCCGGGCCGAGGGCCGAGAGGCGGCGCTTGTGGGTGATCTCCGACAGCGGGTTGGTCTGATCCATGAACTGCGACAACTGCGACGAGCCGAAGAACTCGCGCACAGCCGCCGCCGCCGGCTTGGCGTTGATCAGGTCGTGCGGCATGACCGAGTCGATCTCGACCGTCGACATGCGTTCGCGGATGGCCCGCTCCATGCGCAGCAGACCGACGCGATACTGGTTTTCCATCAATTCGCCGACCGAGCGCACGCGCCGGTTGCCGAGATTGTCGATGTCATCGATCTCGCCGCGCCCGTCCTTGAGGTCGGTCAGCATCTTGATGATCGCGAGGATGTCGTCCTTGCGCAGGATGCGGATCGTGTCGGGGCATTCGAGCCCGAGCCGCGCGTTCATCTTGACGCGCCCCACGGCCGACAGGTCGTAGCGGTCCGCTTCGAAGAAAAGCCCCTTGAACAGGGTCTCCGCGGTCTCGAGCGTCGGCGGCTCGCCGGGGCGCATGACGCGGTAGATCTCGATCAGCGCATCCTCGCGGCTGGTGTTCTTGTCCGCCTTGAGCGTGTTGCGGATATACGGGCCCACCGAGATGTGATCGATATGCAGGGTCGGGATCGTGTCGATCTTGTTCTCGTCGAACAGCTTGAGCATCGGCCCGGTGATCTCGTCGCCGGCCTCGGCGAGCACTTCGCCGTTCTGCTCGTCGACCAGGTCGGTAGCGACGTAGCGTCCCTTGAGGTCGTCGGCCGTGGCGAGGATCCGCGTGATCCCGTCCTCCTTGAGCTTGCGCGCCATGCGTGGCGTCATCTTGGAGCCGGCCTCGGCGAGCAGCTTGCCAGTCTTGGCATCGATCAGATCGGTGGTCAGCTTGACCCCGCGCAGGCGCTCGGCGTCGAAGTCGGTCTCCCAGCCCTTCTTGCCGCGGACATAGACGACCTGGCCGTAGAAATAGTTGAGGATCTCCTCGGCGCTCATGCCGACGGCCTCGCCCGGCTCAAGACCCTTCGCGGAGCCCTCGCGCTGCTTACGCAGGGCGGCGGTCTCCTCGTTGTCGAGCGCGTAAAGCAGGCTGGTGACCGGCAGCTTGCGCCGGCGGTCGATGCGCACATAGACCAGGTCCTTGGCGTCGAACTCGAAGTCGAGCCAGGAACCGCGATACGGGATCACGCGCGCAGCGAAAAGATACTTGCCCGAAGAATGCGTCTTGCCCTTGTCGTGGTCGAAGAAAACCCCGGGGCTGCGGTGCATCTGGCTGACGATGACGCGCTCGGTGCCGTTGATGATGAAGGTGCCCTTGTCCGTCATCAGGGGCATGTCGCCCATGTAGACGTCCTGCTCCTTGATGTCGCGGATCGAGCGCGAGCCGGTATCCTCGTCGACGTCCCAGACCACGAGGCGCAGCGTCACCTTCAGCGGCGCGGCGAAGGTCATGCCGCGCTGCTGGCATTCCTCGACGTCGTATTTGGGCGCCTCGAGTTCGTAGCGGACGAATTCGAGCTGGGAGCGTTCGGTGAAATCCTTGATCGGAAAGACCGACTTGAAGACCTCCTGGAGCCCCAGCGTCTTCCGCTGATCGGCGGGTACGCCCATCTGCAGGAACGACTTGTAGGAACTCATCTGCACTTCGATCAGGTTCGGCAGCGGAGCGACCTCGGGGATGCGCCCGAAGCTCTTGCGGATACGCTTGCGACCCGTGAAGGACTGCAGCATCGGATGCCTCTTTCTTCGCACTCGGCGGGCGGGACGCTTGGCGGCGGCCCGACCCAGGAACGTCTCTCGTGTAGGGCCGGCGGGTAGTCCTTACACCGCGCGCCCGGCAAGCGCGCCGGCCGGCCGCGAAGGGCCGGCCGACGCGCCGCGCGCGATGCTGCGCCGTTACTTGACCTCGACGGTCGCGCCGGCGGTCTCGAGCTGCTTCTTGAACTTGGCGGCATCGTCCTTGCTGACGCTGTCCTTGACGGTCTTGGGCGCGCCCTCGACCAGATCCTTGGCTTCCTTGAGGCCGAGGCCGGTGATGGCGCGGACTTCCTTGATCACATTGATCTTGTTGGCACCGGCTTCCTTGAGGATGACGGTGAACTCGGTCTGCTCGGCGGCGGGGGCCGCCGCGGCGGCGCCGGGCGCGGCAGCGGCGGCGACAGCCACCGGCGCGGCGGCGGAGACGCCCCACTTCTCTTCGAGCATCTTGGTGAGCTCGGCGGCCTCGAGGACCGTCAGGGCGGAAAGGTCTTCGGCGAGTTTGGCGAGATCGGCCATAGCAACTTCTCCTGGATTGGCTTGGATGTCTGGAACTGGATTACGAACTCTGGCTCAGCCCTCGGCCGCCTTCTTGGCCTTGGCGTCGATGACGCGCGCGAGCTGGGAGGCAGGCGCGCGGATGACCGTCGCGAGCCGGGTCGCCGGAGCGGCGATGGTGCCAAGCAGCTTCGCCCGGAGTTCCGGGAGCGAAGGCAGGGTCGCCAGCGCCTTGACGGCGTTCTGATCGAGCATCTTGCTCCCCAGACCGCCACCGATGACCTTGAGCTTCTCGTTCTTGACCGCGAACTCGACAGCCACCTTCGCAGCCGCGACAGGGTCGCGGCTGTAGGCGATGGCGGTCGGGCCCTTGAACAAGGGACCGAGATCCTGGAAGGGAGTTCCCTCCAGGGCGCGACGCGTGAGCCTGTTCTTCGCGACTTTGAAACCGGCTCCCGCTGCACGCATCTTCCGACGCAGGTCGGTGACTTCGGCGACCGTCAGGCCAGCCTGCTGCGTCACGACGACGAGCGAGGCGTCCTTCAGGACTCCGTGCAGCGAGGCGACCAGTTTCTCCTTCTCGGAACGGTCCACGGATCGTCTCCTGTTTGGTCCGTCGCTGG
>JBIKXN010000050.1:0-12118 GCA_044355765.1 Alphaproteobacteria bacterium | reverse complement strand
GTCCATGCTGGCGGTGATGCGGCCCAGCCCCGATTCGATCGCGCTGGCCGCCACCGACAGGAACCGCACGACATGGGCGAAGAGCAGGGCCGCGATCGATCCCGACAGCAGCAGCCCGGTGGAGATCCCCAGCGCCGTCCGCGCCCAGGCGTCGAGCGCGTTGTCGAAACGGCCGAGCCAGATCACCACGCCGACCGCGATCACCGTGCCGGGGATCGCGTAGCCCATGGTCGCAAGGCGGATCGCGCCGATCGTCCAGCGGTCGCGCGCCCGTCGCAGCCCGTAGCCCAGCGCCAGCGCCGCGGCGACGGTGAGCGCCGCGGCGAGCCCGGCGACGATCAGCGAGTTGACGCCCAGGGACACGAAGCCCGGCGTCCAGGCCGCCTCTCCCGCGATGGCATGGAACCGCGCCAGGATCGCGACCGGCACGCCGAAGCCCAGCGCCACCGGCGTCGCGCAGAAAGCCAGCGCCATCCCCGCGCGCCATCCCGTCAGCTCCAGCGGGCGGATCTCGCGATAGCGGCGCGAGGTGTGGTGGAAGCGGCTGCGGCCGCGCGAGACGCGCTCGAGCGCGAGCAGCGCCAGGACGACCACCAGCAGCATGCTGGCCAGCTGCGCCGCGGCGGCGCGCTCGCCCATGCCGTACCAGGTGCGGTAGATCGCGGTGGTGAAGGTCTGGACGCCGAAATACTGGACCGTGCCGAAATCGGCGAGCGTCTCCATCAGCGCCAGCGCCATGCCGCCGGCGATCGCCGGCCGCGCCAGCGGCAGGGCGACCGCGGCGAAGGCGCGCCAGGCGCGCGCGCCGAGCATCCGGCTGGCCTCGAGCACGCAGACGGATTGTTCGAGGAAGGCGGCGCGCGCCATCAGATAGACGTAGGGATAGAGCACCAGCACGAACATCGCGCCTGCGCCGCCGACGCTGTGGATCTCGGGAAACCAGTAGTCGCCGCGCCGCCAGCCGGTCAGCGCGCGCAATTCGCTCTGCACCGGCCCGGCGAAAGCGAGCAGATCGGTATAGGCATAGCCGACGATGTAGGCGGGCATGGCGAGCGGCAGCAGCAGCGCCCATTCCAGCGCGCGCGAGCCGGGAAACCGGCACATCGTCACCAGCCAGGCTGCGACGGTGCCCACGACCCCGGTGCCGATGGCGACGATCGCCGCCAGGACCAGCGTGTTGGCGAGGATCTCGGGCAGCGTCGTCGCCGCGAGATGGCGCAGCGCGGTCCCGTCGGTGCCGCCGGTGCTGGCCACCACGCCCAGGATCGGCGCCGCGACCACCAGCGCGATCGCCCAGCAGGCCAGCCGCCACGGCGCGAACGCGCTGCCTCGCCGGACAGGCGTGGTAAGGGTGATTGCGGACATCTTGCCTTCGTGATGCGACCCGGTCAGGGCCGGAAAGCGGCGGGGCCGGAACCCTAGTCTCGGCGCCGCCGCCGACTCAAGGATCGCGCGACCCCGCGTCGCCGCCGGCGCTTGCCCCGGGCGCGGTCTGGAAAGCCGGCACGCGATCGGCCATAGGGAAGGACGCGACTTTCCTCCCGAGCCTCCCTGCCGGAGCCGCCCGCATGCTCGCCTCGATCCCGCTCCCCGCCCGTGTCCTCGGCCTCGCCGGATTGCTGCCCTTCTGGGCCACGGCGATCGCGGCCGCGTTCGGCCAGGGCGCCTGGGCGGCGGCGGGGCTGCAGGCTCAGATCGCCTATGGCGCGGTCATCCTGACCTTCCTGGGCGGGGTCCATTGGGGCGTGGCGCTGCGCATGGACGCGGCGCCGTCCTGGGCGCGGCTGGGCTGGAGCGTGACGCCGTCGCTGCTCGGCTGGGCGGCGCTGCTTCTGCCGCCGCTCCCGGCGCTGTGCCTGCTGGCCGCGGGGCTGACGGCGGCGCTGGCGGTCGATCTGCGGACGCTCGGCGAACCCCTCGCGCCAGGCTGGTACGCCGCGCTGCGCCGCATCCTGACCCTGGGCGCGCTCGCCAGCCTGTTCGTGACGCTGCTCGGGCGTTGAGGCCTGGGACACGACTGGTCTGTGGCACGCGATGGCGGGATTGGAATAGCATTTCGGGGCCACTGCGGCGCCATGCGCGGGGTGGCGCCGGATCGGGAGATCCGCCGGCCGTCGGAGAGCCGCGATGCGACTGGAAACCGAACCGAACGACGGCTTCGACCAGGCCGATCCGATCGGGCCGGCGGGCGGCATCGCCGGTCAGGTGGCGCGCCATGACGACATCGACGTCTTCCGTGTCGCGGCGACCGCCGCCGGCATGCTGACGATCGCCTTCGACGCGCCCACCGACAGCGCCTATCTGGACTATTTCACCATCGGCGTCTTCGACGCCGGCGGGAACCCTCTGGCGCTGGTCGCGACCGGCAGCGATCGGACCTTCGAGACAGCGGTCTCCGCGCCCGGCGCCTATCATGTCGTGGTCGCCGGCGGCGCCTATGCCTTCGACAGCGGGGAGTACAGGCTCGAGGTGAGCGCGCGCGCAAGCGACGGATCCGGCTTCGAGCAGGAACCCAACGACGACTTCGCCAATCCGCTGCTGTCCGGCAGTCCGCGGCTGGGCCGGATCGCGACGCCCGACGACGTCGACTGGTTCCATATCGACGTCGCCGCGCCGTCCGAGCTGGCGATCGCGCTCGACTCGCCTGCCGCCGCCGGCGGGCTCGAGTATTTCGGCGTCTGGGTGCTGGACGAGTCCGGCAATCTGCTCGCCAGCCGGTCCACCGGGGGCGACACGGTCCTTGCCGTCAACGCGCCCGCGGCGGGCAGCTATTTCATCGCGGTGACGGCGGGTCTGCTTGCGCATCACGACGGCCAGTACGCGTTGACCGCGACCGCGATCGCGGCCACGCTCGCGCGCGAGAGCGAGACCAACGACAGCGCCGCCACCGCCGACGCGCTCGCTCTGGGCGGCAGCGTCCGCGGCCAGTTGTCCTGGTTCGCCGACGACGACTTCTACGCCGTTTCGTTGGCGTCCGCCGGCAGGCTGACGGTCGAGTTCGACGGACCGACCGACAGCACCTACGCGAACTTCTTCCTGCTGGAGGTCTACGACGCCGAGGGCGTCCTGCTGGCGATGCGCGATACGGGTGGCGATGTCGCCTTCGATGTCGCGGCAGCGGCGCCGGGAACGTATTTCGTTTCGGTGCGTGCAGCCGGGGCGCTCTTCAGCGATGGCGAATACCGGCTGTCGGTCGGCGCGGCGCCCGAAGATCAGGTGCCCGCCGACGCGGTCGCCGGATCGGCCGCGAACGAGAGCATCGCCGGGACCGGCGACGCCGACATCATTTACGGGATGGGCGGCAACGATCGGATCGATGGCGGCGGCGGCATCGACACGATCGTCTTCCGTACCGCGGCCGACAATCTGTCGATCAATACGATCGGCGGGCTGACCGCCATCCGCGGCGGCTACGCCGCAGGCGAGCACGCATTCAGCGTCTCGCGCGTCTGGGACGCGGAGCGGCTGCAGACCTGGTCGGGCGCGGTGAACCTGGCCACCGGAGCCGTCGCGCCGGTGTTCGGCACTTTCGGGTCCGAGGCGATCACGGGTACGTCGGCGGACGACGTGATCGACGCCATGGGCGGCAGCGACCTGATCGACGGCGGAGCAGGCGCCGACACGCTGGCGCTCTTCGGCGCCCGCGACCAGTTCGCAATCCAGTCGGTCGCCGGGATCACGCGCATCCGCGGCGGCGAGGGAACGCACGAATACGCCGGTCATACGATCACGGTGTTCGATGTCGAGACGCTGGCCTTCAACCAGGCGCAGACCCGCGCGCTGGAGACGAACGGCGTCAACAAGATCTTCGGTTCGGCGGCCTCCGACACGCTGGTCGGTTCATCCTCCGACGACATCGTCGACGCGCAGGGCGGCAACGACGTCGTCGACGGCGGCATGGGCCAGGACACGCTGGTCTTCTTCGGCAGGCTGTCCGACTTCACGATCGCGTTTCCGTCCGCGTCCGGTGGTCAGGTCGTCATCGACGGCAACGCCGGCAGCGAGCACGCCGGACGCAGGGTCGCGGCGACGAATGTCGAGACGCTCGCTTTCCTGGATCGCAGCGTCGCCGTCGCGACTGCGCCGAAAGTCGTGCTCGCGCCCGCGACCACCTTCCTCGCCGAAGGCGGCCCCGGCGCGGTCGTCCAGATCTCGTTGTCGGCGGCGCCTGACGCCGCGGTGACCGTCGCCCTGGCCGGCGGCCCGCAGTTGTCGTCGTCCGCGACCGTGCTCTCCTTCGGTCCGTCGAACTGGGGCATTCCGCAATCGGTCATCGTGCAGGCGATCGACGACAGCGCCGTCGAGCAGACCCATGGCGGCTCGCTGATCGTCTCCGCCGTCGCGGAGGATGGCCTCTACAAGGACCTTCCCGCGACCACGCTTGGCTTCACCATCTCGGACAACGACCAGGTCACGACGGGTTCCGTCAGCGGCCGGTTCTGGAACGACCTCAACCGGAACCGGGTATTCGATGCCGCCGAGATGCCGCTCGCCGGCTGGACGGTTTTCGACGACGCCAACAGGAACGGCAGGCGCGACACCGGCGAGGCAGAGGCGAAGACCGACATGTCGGGCGCGTACCGGCTCGACGGACTGGCCCCCGGCGCGCATACGATCGTGGCTCGCGTCGAGAGCGGCTGGATCCCGACCTTCCCGACATCGAGCGACGCCAGCGCGACGATCGTCGTCAACCAGGTGACGGCGGCCGCGGTGACGACGGCTGCGGACACGGGTGCCGGCCAGTTCTCCGGCCAGCCCAGCTACGCCAATCTGGGCACGGCGACGAACATCGCCGCCTTCCGCGCCGATCCGCGCTTCGCCGGCATCGACGGTGCCGGCTATTCCGTCGTCGTCATCGATACAGGCATCGATCTGGATCACCCGTTCTTCGGCCCCGACGCCAATGGCGACGGGATCGCGGACCGGATCGTGTTCCAGCAGGATTTCTTCGGCGCCAACGATCCCAGCGCCGCCGACGGCAACGGCCACGGTACGCATGTCGCGGGCATCGTGGCGTCGGCGGATCCGGCCTTTCCCGGCGTCGCGCCCGGCGCGAACCTGATCATCCTCAAGGTGTTTCCCGACGGGGCGGGCGGGGCCAGCTTCGGCGACATCACCGAGGCGGCCAATTGGGTCGTCGCCAACGCGAAGCGCTACAACGTCGTCTCGGTCAATCTTTCGCTGGGGTCGGCCGAGTTCCACACCGTGCCCGTCTCGGGTCCGCTGTCCAGCCAGTTCAAGGCGCTCGCCAATAGCGGGGTGATCGTCGTGTCGGCGTCCGGCAATGCCTATGCCGGCTTCCAGGGCGTCGCCTATCCATCCGCGGATCCCTACTCGCTGTCGGTCGGCGCCGTGTGGCCGCGCGGCGGTTCCTTCGGCACGCGCCAGACCGGCACCACCGACGCGATCGCTTTCTTCTCGCAACGCGACGACACCGAGTCGGACATCTTCGCCCCCGGCGTCCTGATCGAGTCGTCTTTCCTGAACGGTACCGCGGGCGCGCTGTCCGGAACCAGCATGGCCTCGCCACAGGTCGCGGGGATGATCGCGCTTGCCCAGCAACTCGCGGAGCGCGAACTGGGACGACGCCTCAGCTACGACGAGATCCGATCCCTGCTGAAGAGCACGGGCGAGCCGATCGTCGACGGCGACGACGAAAACGACAGCGTCGCCAACACCGGTCTGACCTTCCAGCGCATCGACATGCTCGCCATCGCCGAGGCGATCCTGGGCATGAAGCAGTTGCTGCCGGTCTCGCATGCCGTCGACATCGTCGCGGGTCAGGCCAGCGCGAACCGCAATTTCGGCTTCGCCGCCGCGCAGCCGACGCAGGCGCTGTCGGGCGACGATCTGATCGTCGGCAGTCCGTTCGGCGAGATCATCCGCGGCGGCGGCGGCGCGGACAGGGTGGACGCCGGCGACGGCGACGACAGCGTCTTCGGCGAGGCCGGGGACGACTTCCTCTCCGGCGGCCGGGGCAACGACCTGATCGACGGCGGTGCCGGCACCGACGCGGCGGAATATGCGAATGCCGGCGGGCCGGTGGTCGTATGGCTCGACGCCGGCGGCAGCGGCGGCGCCTCGGGCGCCGACGGCGCGGACACGCTGGCCGGAATCGAGAATCTGCGCGGCGGCGCCTTCGCCGACACCCTGACCGGCGATGCCGGCGACAACGCGCTTGCGGGCGATCGCGGCGACGACCGCCTGAGTGGCGGAGCCGGCAACGATCTGCTCGATGGCGGCGAGGGCAACGACGTGGCCCTCTATGCGCTGGCGCGATCCGCCTACGAGGTCGCGCTCGACATCGCCGGCGTGCTGACCGTGCGAGCCCTGTCGGGGCCGGCCGGAACCGATACGCTGCGCGGCATCGAGACCTTGCGCTTCGCCGACCGCGACCTGGCCGGCACGTTCAGCCTGTCGGTCGGCGGTCCGGCCGCCGCGCAGGCCGAGGGTAACGCGGGCAGCGCGGCCTTCATCTTCTCCGTCACGCGCTTGGGCGACATCTCCGGCGCGACGAGCGTCATGTGGGCGGTGACCGGCAACGGCACCGATCCCGCGGGCGCCGCGGATTTCGCCGGCGGCGCGCTGCCGTCGGGAACGGTGAGCTTCGTCGGCGGCGAGCAGGTCAGGACGATCGTGGTCGAGGTCGCCGGCGACACCGCGGTCGAGGCGGACGAGTCCTTCGCGCTGACGCTCTTCGCGCCGTCGCCCGGCAGCGCCATCGTTTCGGCGAGCGCCACCGCCACGATCGCCAACGACGATACCGACACGCGCGCCCCGGCGTTGCAGCCCGGCGGCGCGTCGGTGAACGCCGCGGGTACGCAGGCGATGCTGAGTTTCGACGAGGCGCTTGCCGGCACCGTCGACCCCGGCGCGTTCTCGGTGGTATCCGGCGGACAGCCGGTCGCGGTCGTCGCCGCGACGGTCGCGGCGCGCAGCGTGCAGCTGAGCCTGGCGCGCGCGATAGACGTCGGCGAGGATGCGACCATCGCCTATGGCGACCCGCCGGGCGACCAGTCCACGGGCGTCCTGCAGGACATCGCCGGGAACGACGTCGCGGGGTTCACGCTCGAGTTGGGGGCGCGCGGGACCAGCCTCTCGGGCATCGCCTATCACTGGAAAAGCCGGGCGCTGCTGGAGAATACCTCGGTGACGGCGGTCGGCGACGGCAAGGCGCCGGGCGGCGCGTCGCCGTTCGAGGTTCGCGGCCTGTCCTTCGACGCCACGGGCGATGCGCGTTTCGAAATCTGGGCCGACATGGGCGCGGGGGTTTCGGCCTTCGCCTTCGACCTGCGCGCCGGCGGGACTGCCCCGGTGTCGTGGACGCCGGGCAGCGCGCTGGCCGGCTGGAGCGCGACCGTCCAGGCGGGAGAGGGCCGGCTTAGCGTCGATGCCAGCGGTCCCGGTGCGGTCGCCGGCGTCGTCGCGCTGGGCAGCGCCGTGGTCGATCTCGCCCCCGGCACGGCGACGGCGCTGGTCGACATCCTTTCGGCGAGCCTGGACGACGTGGCGGCGCCCGGTTTCGCGACCCCGCTCGCGCGCCAGAAGACCGCGGCGGATGGCGGCTATGCGCTGCTGGATCCCGCGGGCGACGTGACGACGCTGTCGCTCTCGCGCGGCACCGCCGACACCGGAGGCGCGATCGGCGCCGCCGATGCGCTCGCGGCGCTCAAGATCGCGGTCGGCCGCAATCCGAACCCGGATCCCGATGGCGGCGGACCGCAACGGGCGCCCCTGCTGTCGCCCTACCAGTTCATCGCGGCCGACGTGAATGGCGACGGCAGGGTCACGAGCGTCGACGCCCTGGCGATCCTGAAGATGGCGGTGCAGCGCCCGGACGCGCCCGCGCGCGACTGGATCTTCGTGCGCGAGGATGCGGATTTCTGGAACGAGTCCGGCGGCAACGTCACGCTCGATCGCGACAACGTCGCCTTCCAGAGGGCGCCCTTCGCCGCGCCCGCCGCCGGCGCTCAGGATCTCGACTTCGTGGGTATCCTGAAGGGCGACGTCAACGGCAGCTGGACGCCCGCCTCGGGCGCCCAGACATTGCCGCAGGGCTATCTCGCCTCGCTCGCCCAGTCCCTCGGCGTACCGGTGGACATCTGGGGATAGTCGAACGGACGGTCAGTCGCGCCGCCAGTCGATTCGCGCGAAATAGCCTTCCTCGTCGTAATGCGTGCGCAGGTCGCCCTTGTAGGCGTCGACCAGCGCGTGACCGATGCGGCGCGGCAGGTGGATATCGGTGGTGGTGACGACGGTCTCGCCCGGCGCCTCGCCTTCGGCGATCTTCATGATGCGCTGCAGCGGGTGCTCGGCGCGCGCGCGCGCCTCGACGTTGCGCGCCAGCGCCAGGATCTCGTCGCGATGGGCGGCGAGGAACGCGCCGGCCAGCGTCACGCGGCCGGCGGGGAAGTCATCGGCGATGCGCTGGCAGGCCGGGCAGGTCGCGCGCTTCGTGTCGGCCGGCGGCGTGTCGGCCCAGTGCCAGCGGCCGCGGGCGAATACCGCCCCGCAGCCCTCGCATACGCAGGGGCCGGCAGGCTTGCCGCGCGCCTTGTAGGGGTCGTGGCGCTCCTCGGCGATCAGATGCGCCTTGCGCTCGTCGTGCCGCCGCGCCGCCTTGCCAGTGCCCGAAGTCTTCATCGCCGTGGCCCCGCGTTCTGTCTGATGGGTTGAACCCACCATCGCCGGGCTGCGCCGTCATTGATCCGCCTCATGTCCCGGGTCACGGAAAGCCGCGCGATGGCGGCTTGGCGCCGTTTAATCCATGCGCAGGCGTATATCTCGGTTGCGCGGACGGGAGGTTACGCAGGGCGACGCGCTGGGGAAAGGTCGGGCGGTCGATTATCTGAAAGTCCTACCCATATGTCGAAGCCTCGCCGCACTGCTGACCCGATCGCCGCGCGCGGCAGGGGTGGTGCGAGCGGATTGCGTGCCGGACCTGCCGCCTTGCTTCCCGACCGACCCCGTAGCCTCGAGCCCAGGAGTTAGAGATTCATGTTCGTCAGCCGCCTCGCCCTCGTCTTCGCCGCGACCCTTGCGCTGTCCGGGCCCGCCCTCGCCCAGTCCGGCAGCGGCAGGAGCGACAGCAGCCTCCGGGTAGGCGGTGCCGGGATCGTCGTGCCGACCTACGAAGGCTCGGACAGCTTCACCCTGCGCCCTGTTCCGCTGGTCGAGTTCACTTGGCGCGACTTCGTCTTCTTCGACACCCGGCGCGGCCTCGGCGCCAACCTGGTCACGTTCGGCGATCCCGCGTCGACGGGAACGTTGAGGGTCGGCCCGATCGCCAGCTGGCGGTTCGGGCGCGACGAAAGCGAGAGCGACGCCCTGCGCGGGCTTGGCGACATCGATGGCACGCTGGATATCGGCGTGTTCGCCCGGTATACGCGCGGTCCGGTCGATGTCGGCCTGACGGGCAAGCGCAGCGCGTCGGACTCGGACCTTGGCGGCACGGTCGAATTGAGTGCGCGCTATCGTATGGAGCCTGTCGGCCGTACGCGGATCAGCTTCGGCCCCACCGCTACCTGGGCGGACAGCGATTACATGCAGACCTATTTCGGCGTGCGCGCGGACAGGGCGGCGGCGGCGCGCCTCGCGGCGTACAAGCCATCCGCGGGCTTGAAGGACGTCGGCTTCGGCGTGCAGGCGATCCATCCGTTCTCGGGGAACTGGGCGCTCAGCGCGTTCGGCGGCTACACGCGAATGGTGGGCGACGCGGCGGACTCGCCGATCGTGAAGGACCGCGGTACGGCCGATCAGTTCAGCGTCGGCCTGGGGCTCTCCTACCGCTTCTGGTGAGGGCGAGCCGCCCTCTTGCGCCGGGCCCCGCGCAACACGTCCCGCCCGCCTCTTCCTCGCGCGCGCCACGCCGCGGGCGCCCGGTGCTTCGTCTGTCTGTCCATGTCGGCTTTTCCGGTGGCGCTTCGCGCTCTTCGCGGCTTCGCGTGAAAACAGTTGCGCGCGTTTGGCCGCGGGGTCTGGCCCCGGGACCGGCATGCCCGCCCGCGTACGGCAGAGCGTCTCATGCGCGATCCACGCTGAGGGCCCGCTGGTCCGGGCCTTCGCCAGGGCTGGCCTGCCTATGCGTCGCGAAGACTGCGTGATCCGCGCGGGCGATCATCTGGCACATGGCCGGCCGATCGCGGCGGGCGAAGGTATCGGCGCGGCCTCAACCTGGAACGTCGATGTCGAACAGCAGCAAGTCGCGCCGCGCGTCTGCTTCGAGCGGGCCCTCGACGCCGTGGAAGCATCCCGGGGTCTTGGCGAAGGCGAGCAGCGTGTTCGGCCGGAAGGGCAGGGTCGCCACGCGGTCGAACAGGGCCGGGTCGTGCTCGACGCCGCCCGGGCAATCGAAATCGGGATCGCGCGGCGCGTAGAACGACGTCCCAAGCTCCGTGCGCCTCGCGTCGGCGGGCAGGTAGACCAGCGTCGAGATGACCCTGGCGGGCGCGTCGGTGTGCGGACGCATCGCGAAGCCGGCGCCGTCGCGCACCAGGCGCACGGACGAACGCAGCGCGATGCCCGCCCCGGGCTTGTCGAGGCCGAAGCGCACGCTGACGATGTCGTAGAACTTCGCCATCAGCCAGGCGCCGATGTCGTCGTGCATCATGGTCGCGAACACGTCGCGCCACAGCGCCGCGCCCTCGGGATCGGCGACCCGATGCTCGACCGCGTCGGGGACGATCGCGGCGCGGCCGGCGATCCCGGTCGGCGCGTAGTCGCCGTCGGGGGGCATGGCGGCGATCAGGCGCGCATAGATCTCGCGCGGCAGGGCGTCCTCCACGACCATGTGCGGGAACGGGAACTGCAGCAGGGGCGTGTTGGCGAGCCGGTAGATCAGGTGCCGGCGGACGTCGTCGAACATGAGGGGGCGTCCCGTGGCTTGCGGCGTGGCGATCGAACGACCCTACGCGAATATGGTTGACGCTTCCTTAGCGTCGCGCGTCCCGTTGCGGCCGGGCCCCGGCATCGCCATCTCCATGCGCACGGGCCGCGGCCGGCCCGGCATGGAGGTCACACGATGCCCGCATCCGCCCCGGCGAATCCGCGGCCCTGGTTCCTCGCCCGTCTGCCGCGCCTCGGGCTGGCGGCGCTCGCCGTCGGCGTCCTGCTGCTGGCCGCCATGCCGGTGGCGATGCTGGCCGTGCACCGGATCGACGACGACCTGCGCTTCGCGCCGGCCGCCGCCGACACGCCCCCGGGCGGCAGCCGGGCGGTCGCCACCATCGCGGCGCTGGTCGAGCGCGAAACCGACATCCATCGCTGGGTCGCCAACGATCCCTGGTTCATGCCCGGCCACTGGCTCGACAACATGCCGCATTTCCAGCAGGGCATGCTCGGGGCCCTGGCGCGCACGACCGCCGAGCTGCGCGACCGCATCGCGCGCGCCCGTGGCACCAGCCAGGACGATCCCGACCTGCGCGAGGCGGCCGGACTGCTGCAGTTCCCTGGCGACAAATGGGTGGTCGACTTCGCCACCTCGCCCTGGCCGCAGGCGACCAGCGAGGCGCAGTACCGGCGGGCGCGCAAGGCGCTGCTGGCTTACAACGCGCGCCTGGCCTCGGGCCGCGCGTTGTTCGAGCGGCGGGCCGACAACCTGATCGAGACCCTGGACCGCATCGCGCTCGATCTCGGCGCCTCGGCTGCGGCGCTGGAGCAGCGCATCGCCGAGCATGGCGGCACCCTGTTCGATCGTCGCGCCGACGACGTGTTCTATTCCATCAAGGGGCAGAGCTATGGCTATGCGCTGGTGCTGCGCGGCTTCGCCGACGATTTCGACGCGCTGCTGCGCGAACGCGGCGTCGGCACCCTGTGGGCCAACATGCTCGCGGCGCTCGAGCAGACCGCGCGCATCGAGCCGCTGGTCGTGCTGAACGCCGCGCCCGACGGCATGCTGTTCGCGAACCATCTCGCGGCGCAGGGATTCTACCTGATGCGGGCGCGTACGCAGATGCGCGACATCGCCAACGTGCTGCAGAAGTGACGCGGGGCGCGTCACTGCGAGAGGCGGCGGCGCTCCTGCTCCGGTATCCGGCGTAGCACCAGGCGATGCGCGCAGAAGGTCAGCAGGCCGCACAGGCACACGAAGCCGGCCATCGCGCGCGGCGTGCCGTCGAAC
>JBIKXN010000418.1:0-3641 GCA_044355765.1 Alphaproteobacteria bacterium | reverse complement strand
GCCGCCGCGCATCGCCACGGCCGCGCTGACCAGCCGATGCGTCCGCCCCGCGAGTGCCAGCAGTTGATCAACCGCGCGCGCAGCATCGGATGGCTTGTCGAAATGTACGTCGCCGCAGGCGATCATGGAGTCCGCTCCGATGACGATCGCATCGGGGAGCAGCGCCGAAACGGCCCGCGCCTTGTGCTCGGCGAGTGCCTCGGCGATCGCGTCGACGGCCGCGCCCTGACCACGCATCTCCTGCTTGATCTCGCCTTCGTCGACCTGCGCCGGCATGCAATCGATCGCAACGCCGGCGTTGGTCAGCATCGTGCGCCGTATGGCGCTGGCGGATGCCAGGACGACGCGCGGCGCGCCGGGTTCCGGTCCAAGTCTCGACATTTTCGTTACTCCTTCGTCGGCACGCGTTCCTGCAGCATCCCCAGGATCGACGCCGCCGTCTCCTCGATCGACCGGCGCGAGGTTTCCAGCACCGGCCAGCCCCGATCGGTGAAAAGCCGGCGTGCCGACTGGACCTCGGCTCGCACCAGTTCCGGATCCGTATAGTCGCTTTCGCGGGTCTCGTTGAGCAGCCGAAGCCGGTTCCGCCGCACCGCGACCAGCGCCTGCGGGTCATTGGTCAATCCCACGACAAGCGGCCCGCCCTCGGCGAATGGCCTCAGGAGCTCGAGCGCCGGCGGTAGGTCGATCCCCGGAACCAGCGGCACGTTCGCCGCCTTGATCCCGCGATTGGCCAGGTAGATGCAGGTCGGGGTTTTCGAGGACCGGGATACGCCGACCAGGACCACATCCGCGGCGGCGAGATCGTCCATCGCCTGACCGTCGTCGTGGACCATGGCGAAATCCATCGCGGCGATGCGCGCGAAATAATCCGCATCCAGCCGGTGCTGGCGTCCGGGACGGTGCCCGGCCTTGGCATCGAGAAACTCGCCGAACGCGTTCAGGACCGGGTCCAGAACCGCGATGCAGGGAACGCCCAGACGGCTGCAGGCTTCGATCAGGCTGGCGCGGATCTTCTCGTCCACCAGCGTGAACAGGACGACGCCTGGATTGGCTTCGATGCCTGCGACGACCTTCTGGACCTGCCGGTCGTTGCGGATCATCGCCCAGACATGTTCGACCGGATCGCACCGCTCGAACTGGGCGACACAGGCGCGCGCCACCGAGACGATGGTTTCGCCGGTCGCGTCGGAGACGAGGTGAAGATGGAACCGTCTGGTCATCGTTTCAGGGGATTAACCTGGCAAGACGGGGATAAGATGCCACTTGTCCCCAGGGCCCCTGAAACGCTCCGCACGACGCGCGAAAGCCGCACCGAAAGACAGACCTGCGGATCGCTTGAAGCATCGCTTTCAATCCCGTGGATTACCTGTCCTCTTGCCATGTTCCCCCCGCGATCCACAATCCTGGCTAGAACCTGCAAAAAGCCCGTGTATCAGCAACATCCCGGCAATTCGCACCGAACATCCCCCGTCTTTCCACCAGCGGCGCCGGACCAGCGTCCGGTGGTGGATCGCGGCCGATATAGCGGTGATCCCCAGCTTGCACACGCCCCACCTTCACCTCTTTCTCTTTTTAAGATTCTTCTTTGGATGCTAAGAGGCCAGCCCGTCTCAGCCCAGCCCGTCTCAGCGAGGCGCGCGTGACCCATCGCGATCTCCCCCTGCTCCTGCGCGCCCTTGGCGGCGAGCGAACCCCGCGTGCGCCCTTCTGGTACATGCGCCAGGCCGGACGCTACCTCCCCGAGTACCGGGCCCTGCGCAAGCAGAGCCCCGACTTCATCGCGTTCTGCCTCGACCCTGAACGCGCCGCGGAAGTCACGCTGCAACCGCTGCGCCGTTTTGGCATGGATGCCGCGATCCTCTTCGCCGACATTCTGCTCGTCCCCTTCGCTCTCGGCGCGGGGGTCGCATTCAAGGAAGGGGAAGGCCCCGTCCTCGACCCGGTGCGCGACAGCGCCACGGTCGCGCGCCTCGCGGCCGAGGCCGGAGCCGCAGCGGATCGGCTCGCACCGGTCTACGAAACCGTTGCGCGGGTCCGCGCCGCCCTGGATGCCGACAAAGCGCTGATCGGCTTCGCGGGTAGCCCCTGGACCGTGGCGAGCTACATGGTCGAGGGAGGCGGCGGCCACGATTTCCAGCGCATCCGACGCATGGCGATCGCCGAACCCGAACTCTTCGGCCAACTGATCGACGTCCTGGTCAGGTCCACGATCGAGTATCTGGACCGACAGATTCTCGCCGGCGCTGACGCGATTCAGCTCTTCGACACCTGGGCCGGGGTGCTTCCCGCGGCGGAATTCGAGCGCTGGTGCGTGGCCCCCACGGCCGCGATCGTCGGCGCGCTGCGCCAGCGCCACCCCAGCGTGAGGATCATCGGATTTCCGCGCGGCGCGGGAACCGGTCTGCGCCGCTACGCCGCCGCCACGGGCGTCGACGCCGTCGCGCTCGATGCCGGCGTGGCGCCGGCCTGGGCCGCGGAAAACATCCAGCCCGGGCTTTGCCTGCAGGGAAATCTCGATCCTCTGCTGCTGGCCATCGGCGGCCCGCGCATGGAAGACGCCGCGCGCGCCATCCTTTCGGCCTGGTGCGACCGCGCCTTCGTCTTCAATCTCGGTCACGGCATCACGCCGGATGTCCCGGTGGCGCATGTCGAGGCGCTGAGCGCGTTGCTGGCTGGCTGGCGAAGGGACGCGGCGCCATGAAGATCGCCATCGCCCTGTTCAATCTCGGCGGTCCGGATGGCCCCGCCGCCGTCGAACCCTTCCTGTACAATCTGTTCAACGACCCCGCGATACTGCGCGTTCCCGGCCTGCTCCGGCGTTTTCTTGCCCGCGTGATCTCGCGGCGGCGTGCGCCAAAGGCGCAGGGAATCTATGCCCGCATCGGCGGCGGGTCGCCGCTTCTCGCCAACACCCAGGCGCAGGCGCGCGCCCTGGAAGCGGCGCTGGCCGATCTTGGGGAGGTCCGCGCCTTCCCGGTCATGCGCTACTGGCACCCGATGACCGACGAGAGCGTCGCCGCGATCGCTGCCTTCGCGCCGGACCGGATCCTGCTGCTGCCGCTCTATCCGCAGTTCTCGACCACCACCACCGCGTCCAGCCTTGGCGCATGGCAGCAGGCGGTCGCCAGAACCGGTCTCGCCACGCCTGCGCGCACGGTGTGCTGCTATCCCTACGAGACGGGTTTCGTGGCGGCGCTCGCCGATCTGGTCCGTGCGGCGCTGGACCGCGCGTCCGGACATGGACCGACGCGCATCCTTTTCTCGGCCCATGGGCTTCCGGAGAAGGTGGTCAAGGACGGAGATCCCTATCAATGGCAGGTCGAGCGGACCGCCGCCGCGGTCGTGGCGGAACTCGGCGCAGTCGCGGCTGATCACGTCGTCTGCTATCAGAGCCGCGTCGGTCCGCTCAAATGGATCGGTCCATCGACCGAGGACGAATTGCAACGGGCCGGCCGCGACCGTGTCGCGACGATCGTGGTGCCGCTCGCCTTCGTGTCGGAGCACAGCGAGACCCTGGTCGAACTCGACATCGAGTATGCCGAGCTTGCCCACGAGGCCGGGATCCCGCTCTATCTGCGCGTTCCGACCGTTTCCACGCACCCCGCATTCATCGCCGGCCTTGCCCAGGTCGCGCGCGC
>JBIKXN010000416.1:0-3648 GCA_044355765.1 Alphaproteobacteria bacterium | reverse complement strand
AGGCTGGAGGCATTCTCGCGCGCCGCCCGGGGCATGAGGGCCGCGCTCGAGGCGCGCGCCGCTTCGCGCGACTGAACCGGGGGCGCGCATTCGCGACGCAGCGGTGGCACAATGGACGTCGCCGCGGGGCGCATGCCGTGCTGCGCGGATCCGGAGCCATGCGATGACCGACCCCACCCAGAGGCCGAGCTCGAAGCACCAGGCGCTGGTCGATGCCTGCAAACGGCTGCCGCCGCTGCCGATGGCGATCGTCCATCCCTGCGACGCGCTGTCGCTCGCCGGGGCGATGGCCGCGGCCGCGCTGAATCTGATCAGGCCGGTGCTGGTCGGCCCCCACGCACGGATCGCCGCCGCCGCGGCCGAGGCGGGGCTGGATCCGACCGGGATCGAGACGATCGACACGCCGCACAGCCATGCCTCGGCCGACCGCGCCGTCGCCCTGGTGCGCGAAGGGCGCGTCGGCGCGCTGATGAAGGGCAGCCTGCATACCGAAGAACTGATGGCGGCGGTCGTCGCGCGCGACACCGGGCTGCGCACCGAGCGGCGGATCAGCCATTGCTATCTGATGGACGTGCCGCGGCGACCCGAAACGCTGATCCTGACCGACGCGGCGGTGAACATCGCGCCGACGCTGGAGGAGAAGGTCGACATCGTGCAGAACGCGATCGAGCTTGCCCATGCGATCGGCTGCGCCGACCCGCGGGTGGCGATCCTCTCGGCGATGGAGACCGTCAACCCGAAGGTGCCGTCCACCATCGAGGCCGCGGCGCTGTGCAAGATGGCGGATCGCGGCCAGATCGTCGGCGGGACGATCGACGGGCCGCTGGCGCTCGACAACGCGATCGATCCGGAGGCCGCGGCGATCAAGCACATCGTGTCCCCCGTCGCCGGTCGCGCCAACGTCCTGGTCGTGCCCGACCTCGAGGCCGGCAACATGCTGGCCAAGAGCCTGTCCTTCCTGGCCGGGGCGGACGCCGCCGGCATCGTGCTCGGTGCGCGGGTACCCATCGTCCTCACCAGTCGCGCCGACAGCGAGATCAGCCGGCTGGCCTCCTGCGCGGTCGCGGTGCTGGCGGCGCAGGCACGGCGCCTGAAGGCCATCAAGGCGGTGGGCTGACCCGCATGGATGGCGCGATCCTGGTCGTCAACGCCGGCTCGTCGAGCCTTAAATTCAAGGCCTATGCGCCGGGTCCGGAAGGGGGGCTCGCGGCGATCGGCGACGGCCAGTTCGAGGAGCTGGCGACAGCGCCGCGGCTGCGCGCGCGCGCCGGCGGCGCCGTGATCGCCGAGCGCGCCTGGCCGGCCGGCGAACGTCTCGACCATGCCGAGGCCGTCGCCGAACTGGCGCGGATCGCGCCCGCGCTTCTCGGCGGCAGGAACCTGGCCGCCATCGGCCACCGGGTCGTGCATGGCGGCACGCGATTCGACTCGCCGGTGCGGATCGACGACCGGGTTCTGGACGCGCTCGAGGCGCTGGTGCCGCTCGCCCCGCTCCACCAGCCGCATAATCTGGCGCCGATCCGCGCCTGGCGCGCCGCCAGACCGGAATTGCCGCAGGTCGCCTGCTTCGATACCGCCTTCCATCGCGTCCAACCGACGATCGCGCAGAGTTTCGCCCTGCCCGAGCGTTTCGCGCGCGACGGCGTGCGCCGCTACGGGTTCCATGGCCTGTCCTATGCCTATGTCGCCGGCAGGCTGCCGGTGCTGGATCCGGCGCTGGCCGACGCGCGGATCGTGGTCGCGCATCTGGGCAACGGAGCCAGCCTCTGCGCGATGCGCGGTGGCCGCTCGGTGGCCTCGACGATGGGCTTCACCGCGCTCGACGGCCTGATGATGGGCACGCGCTGCGGCGCCATCGACCCGGGCGTGCTGATCCATCTGATCGACCGCTACGCGATGGGCCCCCGCGACCTCGAGCGGTTGCTCTATCGCGAATCCGGTCTGCTCGGCGTGTCCGGCATCTCGAGCGACATGCGGGCGCTGCGGGCATCGGCGGATCCCCGCGCGCGCCAGGCCATCGATCTTTTCGTCTATCGCGCCGGTCGCGAGATCGGCTCGCTCGCCGCCGCGCTAGGTGGGCTCGACGCGCTGGTCTTCACCGCCGGCATCGGCGAGAACGACGCCGCGACGCGCGCCGAGATCTGCGCGATGTCGGGCTGGCTGGGGGTCGAGCTCGACCAGGCGGCCAACCGCGCCGGCGGGCCGCGCATCTCGGCCGCCTCCGCGCGCGTATCGGCCTGGGTCGTGCCGACCGACGAGGAAAGCATGATCGCGGCCGGCACGCGCGCGATCCTGGGGCGCGGGGACGTCTGACCCGCCGGATTGCGCTATACTGCGCCCTCTGCCCCTCATGCCCGAGCCGCCGCGCCCGCCGCCCGCATCATGGCCTTCCCGCCGCAATTCCTCGACGAGATCCGCAACCGCCTGAGCTGCTCGGCGGTGGTGGGACGGCGCGTGCGGCTGGTCAAGAAGGGTCGCGAGTTCTCCGGCCTCTGCCCGTTCCACAACGAGAAGACGCCGAGCTTCTTCGTCAACGACGACAAGGGCTTCTTCCACTGCTTCGGCTGCGGCGCGCATGGCGACGTGATCGGCTTCCTGATGCGCGCCGACGGCCTCGCCTTCCCGGAGGCGGTCGAGCGCCTGGCGCAGGATGCCGGGCTCGAGGTGCCGCGCCAGACGCCGCAGGACGACGCGCGCGAGGCGAGGCGCAAGACGCTCGGCGACGCCGTCGAGGCGGCCTGCGCCTGGTTCGAGCAGCATCTCTGGTCCGCGGCCGGGCAGCGAGGGCTCGAATATTTCCGCGGCCGCGGGCTTGCCGCCGAAACCATCCGCGGCTTCCGGCTCGGCTTCGCGCCGGAGGGCCGCGACACGCTGCGCCTGGCGCTGCGTCGCCAGGGGTTCGAGGACGCGCTGCTGATCGAGGCGGGGCTGCTCGTGCGGCCCGACGACGGACGTGAGCCCTTCGACTTCTTCCGCGGTCGCGCGATGTTTCCGATCGCCGACCGTCGCGGCCGGATCATCGCCTTCGGCGGCCGGATCCTGGGCGAGGGCCAGCCGAAATACCTCAATTCCCGAGACAACCCGCTCTTCGACAAGGGCCGTACCCTCTACGCGCTGGACCGCGCCCGCGACGGCGTGCGGGAGGGCTGCGAGGCCATCGTCGCGGAAGGTTACATGGACGTCATCGCGCTCCACGAGGCCGGGCTGCGCGGTGCCGTGGCGCCTTTGGGCACCGCATTGACCGAGGGCCAGTTGGAACTGCTCTGGCGGCTGGCGCCGGAGCCTTTCGTCTGCCTCGATGGCGACGCCGCGGGGCAGCGTGCCGCAAGACGCGCGGCCGAGCGGGCCCTGCCGCTGCTCAAGCCGGGGCGCTCGCTGCGCTTCGCCATCCTGCCCGCCGGGGAGGACCCCGACAGCCTGCTGCGCGGCGGCGGCCGACAGGCCCTCGAGGAGGTTCTGCGCCAGGCCATCCCCCTGGTCGACATGGTCTGGAGCGCGGCGCTGGAGGATCGACGGCTGGACACGCCCGAACGCCGTGCGGCGTTTCAGGCCGAGCTCGAGCGGCAGACGGCGCTGATCGCGGATCCGGTGGTCCAGGGCCTCTACCGGCAGGAGTTCCGCCAGCGTAGCTGGCGCATGGGACGGGCG
>JBIKXN010000415.1:0-3660 GCA_044355765.1 Alphaproteobacteria bacterium | reverse complement strand
GCGCGCCCGCGATCGCCGATCACGACTACGACTGGTCTCTCAATCGCGCATGATCCGGCCCGGGCATAGGCGCATGCGCGTCCTTGCGGCGGTCGCGGCGATCGCGGGCGCGCTGCTCGCAGCGGCCCTGACCTGGACCCTCGTGACCGCCCCCGGCCCCTGGCGGCTCGACCCGGCCGATCCGCGCGTCTCCCTCGACGACGTGGAACGCGAGGTGGCCCAGCGCTATCCCGTGCCCGACATCGCGTCGGCGACGCTCGCGCGGATGCTCGCCAGCGGCGACGTCGTCCTGTTCGACGTCCGAACCGCCGAGGAATTCGCGGCGGGGCACCTGCCTGGAGCGACCCGGGTCGAACCCGGAACGGGCGCGGAGGAGTTCCTTGCCCAGCATCGCGCGCGTCTCGGCGGGGCTCCTGTCGTGTTCTATTGCGCCGTCGGCGTGCGTTCGTCGCAGATGATGATGCGGACGCTCGAGCGCATCGCCCCTCATGCCACCGGCGGCATCTACAATCTGCGCGGCGGCGTCTTCCGCTGGACGAGCGGCGGACGGGCGCTGGTCAGGGGCGACGCGCCGGGCGAGGCGCATCCCTTCGACGCGCAGTGGGGACAGCTGCTGCGCAGAAGCGTCGACGGGCCATGACGCCGCCACCGCACAGGTGGCCCAGCGTTGCGCTGCTCTGCGCCCTCGGCATCGCGGTGGCTACCCAGGTCGCGCTGGCGACGGGCCTTGGCGATGCCGCCCTGTCCACGCGCGATCGCTGGGCGACGGCGCTCGTCCTCTGGCTGTCGCTGTCGCTGTCCGCTGTGGCGGTGATCGGCGCGGCCTGGGCGATGCGCGACGTGCCCCTGTCCCGCGGCCTCGCCCTTGCGATCGTCCTCGCCGGCATCCTGATGCGTGCGCCGTATTTCGGCGCCGGACCGATGCTGGAGGACGACCATTACCGCTATCTTCTCGACGGTGCGATGGTCGCGCGAGGGCTCGACCCCTACGCCATCGCGCCCGCGGCGCTGGCAAGCGGCGCGCCAGGCGTGCCGCCGGATCTGATCGCGGAAGGCGGCGCGGCGATCGCGGCGATCAACTTCCCTGGCTTGCGCTCGATCTATCCCGGCGGCGCGCAGATCCTGTTCGCGCTCGCGCATCTCGCGGCCCCCTGGAGCATCGACGGCCTGCGCGCGGCGATCCTCGCGATGGAGGCGTTGACCGCGCTCCTGGCATGGCGCCTGCTGGTCGCCTGCGAAGGCCCGCCGGTCGCGATCGCGATCTATTGGTGCAACCCGCTGATGGCCTTCTGCCTGACCGGACAGGCGCATGTCGACGCGGCGCTGGGCCCGCCGATCCTCGCCGCCCTGCTCGCGGCGCATCGACGCGCGGGTGCGCTCGCCGGCTGCGCGCTCGGCCTCGCCATCGGCGTGAAGCTGTGGCCGGTCCTCCTGGCGCCGCTTCTTGCGCGCGCGCTGGGACAGGACCGGCGGCGCCTTGCTTCCTTCGCCCTCGCCCTGGGCGGAACGACGCTCGTGCTCTGCGGGCCGCTGCTGGTCGCGAGCCTGGATGCCGATGCCGGTCTCGTCGCCTACGCGACCGGATGGAGCGTCAACAATGCCCCCTATGCCTGGGCATCGCTGGGCCTGCGCGGCATTTTCGGACAGACGGCCGGCGAGAGCGTGCTGCGCCTTCTCGTCGCGCTGGCGGCGGCCGCCGCCAGCGTCGCGATCGCCGCGCGACCTCCCGGCGCCACCGGCGACCTTGTCTTCCGGGCCACGACGATCGCGACGCTTCTCTTCTATCTCTCCCCCGCGCAATTTCCCTGGTACGCCGCGTGGTTCCTGCCCCTCGCCGCGGCGTCCGCGGGATGGGTCGCCGCGACGGCGACCATCGGACTGCCGTTCTACTATCTGTTCTTTCCCTTCGCTGCCGCGGGCCACGCGGGCATCCATCACCTCGGGATCGCCGCCCTGCATCTCGCGCCGGTTCTCCTGGCCGCGCATGCGTCGCGACGGACCGCGCGCGTGAGAGAAGCCGCATGAGCCTCCGCGGACGCAGGATCGGCGTGGTCATTCCGACGCGCAACGAGGCAGGCGCGCTGCCCGCCGTCCTCGGTGCGATGCCCGGCTTCGTCGACGCGGTCGCGATCGGCGACTTTCGATCGACGGACGGAACGCAGGACATCGCGCGGCGCCATGGCGCGATCGTCGTCGACGTCGCCAGGCCAGGCTATGGCCGCGCCTGCCTCGCGGCGATCGCGGCGCTGCCGCCGGTCGACGTCATCGTCTTCGTCGACGGCGACGCCGCCGACGACCTGACGGCCATGGCGGAGCTGGTGCGGCCGGTCGTCGACGGCGCGGCCGACCTCGCGTTGGGATCCCGCGTGCTCGGGCGACGCGAGCGGGGCGCGCTGACGCCGCAGCAGATCTTCGGGAACTGGCTCGCCTGCACATTGATTCGCGTCATCTGGGGCCGGCGCTTCACCGATCTCGGACCGTTCCGCGCCATATCCCGCGCCGCGTTCGAACGGCTGGGCATGGCGGACCAGGATTTCGGGTGGACCGTCGAGATGCAGGTCAAGGCCGCGCGCGCCGGGCTGCGGACGATCGAGATCCCGGCCGACTACAGACGCCGCATCGGCGTGTCCAAGGTCTCGGGCACGGTCGCCGGCACGGTCAGGGCCGGGATCAAGATCCTCTGGGTGATCGCGCGCGAGGCGATGCGTGGGGTCGGGCGCGGTGCTGGTCCGACATGAGCGAGCCGCGGATCGGTCTCGGCCTGATGTGCAAGCCGCCTCGTCCAGGCGCGACGAAGACGCGCCTCGCGCGCAGCGTCGGTGACGCCGCCGCCGCGCGGCTTTCGCGCGCCTTCCTGATGGATAGCGCACGCGCCGCCGAAGACGCGGCCCGATGCGCCGGGCTCGAGATGGTGGCGTTCTATCGGCCAGCCGATGCGGCTGCGGAACTCGCGGCGATCCTCGGACCGCGTTGGGACCTGGTCCATGCCGACGCCGGGGATCTTGGCGCGACCCTGGGCGCGGCGCTGGGTCTGCTTCTGGCGCGCTGCCCGGATGGCGCGCTGCTGATGGGCGCGGACGTGCCGCTGATCGGCAGCGCCACGATCGCCGCCGCCGCGCGGACCCTGCGCGGCGGCGGCACGCGCGACGTCGCGCTCGTCCCCAGTCCGGACGGCGGCTATTGCCTGATCGGCGCGCGATGCGCGCATGCCGCCGCTCCCCTCTTCGCGCCGATGGCCTGGGGCGGTCCCGATGTGCTGGCCGAGACGCTGCGCCGGGCCGATGCGCATCGCCTGAAGATGCGGCTTCTCGCGCCGGTCCGGGACATCGACGACGGCGACGACCTCGCCTGGCTGCGCGCCGAGCTGAAGACCAGACCAGACGACGCTCCCGCAACGCGCGCGGCGCTCGCCGCGCTGGCGGTCGAGCGACGAGGCTCTCCGTCGTCGGGCTGACGCGATCGGCAGATGCCTGCCTAGCCGCGCTCGACATGGGCGCCGAAGGGCTGGGTGCGAAAGAAGCCAAGCGTCGGCTAGCGCCAGCTGGACGACGCTCATCAGGATGTCGCCGCGATGCTGCTCGGCGCGGAGTTCCCGACGCACGCGTTCCGGGATCTCCGCCGGCCCTCCGCCGGACCGGAACATCTCGGCGATCAGGCTCC
>JBIKXN010000049.1:0-12190 GCA_044355765.1 Alphaproteobacteria bacterium | reverse complement strand
GACCTCCATACGTGCGGCGCCGATAGGCACGTCGGCGGCGACGATCGCGATTTCGCCGCTCGCGGGATCGCGCACGCGTTCGCCGCGCCGGAATTGCAGGATGCGGGTGGCGCGCGGCGCGGGTTTCGCCGCTTTCTCCTGCGCCCCGGCTTCCTGGCGCGCCCCAGGCTTGCGGGTCTGTTCCTTGCGCCCCTCCTCCTTGCGCCCCCCCTCCTTGCGCCCCGGATGCTTGCGGCCCGGGTCCTTGTGCGGCTGCTCGGCGCGCGTCGTCGGGGCTCCGGCCTTGCCCCCGCCGCCGCGCGCGGGCCGCCCGTCGTCGCGCGCGGCGCCGTCGCGCGGACGCGCAGGCGCGGGCGGCGGCTTCGGCGCCCGTGGCGGCGGCTCGACCATCTGACGCTGCGCGACGGCGAAGGCCTGCGCCGCCGCAGCATCCGCGAACAATGCCAGCCAGCCGAAGGGCACCGGCAGCTCGCCGCGCAGCGTGACAGCGCGGGAATCGCCGACCATCATCGTCTCGCGCCGCGCCTGGTTCCATCCCTGCCGCAAGCCGTCGATGGACGCGGATTCGAAATGCGCGTAGCGCCCGACCCGCAGCAGGATCGCGCGGGCCCCGTCCTCAAGCGCGGGCTGGAGCGGCCACGGCGTGGCGGCATAGAAGCGCGCGCGCTCCTCCTCCCAGCGCTGCCGGAAGAACGCGTCGCATGCGGCGAGCAGCCCCGGCAGATCCGGCGCACCATCGACGCCGGCCTCGGCCGCGAGCGCCAGTTCGAAGACCGAGCCGGCGCGCAGCACCTCGGCATCGACCAGCATGTCCCGGACGCGCCCGTCGCGCCGGCGATTGAAGACGCGCTCGATGCGCGTGCTGCCGGTCCCGGGCGCGCCATCCGCGACGCGCAGGAACCGGAACGGATCGCGGCCACCATCCCCCGCCGTCGCGTCGAGACCGAAGACGGCGCGCTGGATCTCGTCGGACAGACGGCCGGTGCGGCCCGCGCGCCCCTCTTCGCGCGCCGCGATGCGCCGCAGCTCGGGCAGCATCTGCCGGGCGCGCGCGCTGAGCAGCGCGGTGCGCAGCGCACCCTTGACCGTCGACCCCGGCAGGCAGGGAAGCCCGCCGCTGCGCGCAAACCGCAACACCCGCCCTGGCCGCGAAGGGTCGGCGAAGGCATCGAGGATGCCTGCACGCGACGACGCGCCGATCCCGATGCGGTCGAGCGCCTGCTCGGGACGCAGCGCCGCGCGCAGCACGTCCTGCGCCAGGCGCAGGTCGCCGCGATCAACCGCGATCGAAAATCCGCGCCGCGCGCCTGCGTCGAGGGCCGCCATCACCGCCGCCGGGTCGAACAGCACCAGCGTGTCGTCCTCCAGCGCGAAGCAGTCGGGCGTCCACGGCGCCGGATCCTCGACATGGACCGGGGTCAGGGCGACGGCGTGGAGGACCTGCGCGGTCATGGATGCGCGACCTCGGCGTAGCGGATGGCGACATGGCGCGCATCGTGGCGCACCCGTGGCGCGGAAGGATGCACGCCGTCGAGCAGGGCGCCGAACGGCCCCTCGCCGGCAGCCGCGAAGGTGGCGCCGGGCGCCGCGAGCAGCAGCGCGTGCTTCCATGGCCGCAATCCGCCGCCAGCCGCCGCGGCACCGAGCTTGCCGGCATGCGTCGCCAGCAGATAGCGCGGCTCGCGCATCGCGGTGCCGATCGCGCCGTGCGACAGGCTCATCCAGCGCGTTCCCTCGGAGCCGTCGAGATCGGGCGTCGGTTCGATCGCCTCGACGGTGAAGCGCCCGCGGCCCCAGCTGGCGTTGCGGCCGAAGCCGCTGGCGCCGACCGCGCCGACCAGCGCCGCGAGGCGCCGCGGCGTCTCGGCGCTGCGGACATAGACGTCGCGCAACGGCGCCACCGCGAAGCTCCAGTCCTCCTCGGCGACGGCGGTCCGGTCACCGGCGGTTCGACCGGTCAGCGGATCCACGCGGCCGCGCGCGACGCGCGCCGCGATGTCGGCGGCGCTCCACGGCGCGTCGACCAGCTTGTCGGCGAGGAAGACCGGGTCGAGGCGCAGGCGCAGCGCCGCGAAATCGGCGGCGCGGATCCAGGGCCGGCGGGCGCGCGCGGCCGCGGCGTCGGCATCGGCCTGGCCCTGCGGGATGCGTGGCGGCGGCGGCGCCAACAGCGGCCGCGGCAGCAGCCCTTCGGCGAACGCGTCCGAGAAGACGGTCGGTGCCGCGTCCTGCCCCGCCAGCCACGCCTCCAGCGCCGCCGCGCCCTCGGACTCGCGGATCGCCCAGCAGACCTGGCCGAACAGCGTGCCCGAGACGAGCGGCGTGGCGAGCGGCGCCTGCAGGCGCAGCCGGATGCGCAGCAGCGGCGGCAGGCTCACGCGGCCCCCAGCGTCACGATCGCCGGCGGCTGGACGCGGTCGAAACGCGCGACGCGGAACGTCTCGCCCAGCGCCACGGACGCGCCGTCGAGGCCACGGAACACCAGATCCTCGAAGCGGATGCGGCCATAGCCGCGCGAGCCCGAGCCGCCCAGCGCGTCCTGCTCGAGCAGGGAAAGCCCGGCCAGCAGCCAGTTGAGGCATTGCGCATCGCGCGCGCCGCCGTCGCCGGTATCGTAGACGCGGAAGACGAACTCGGCGTCGAACATCGCCCCCGCCGAGACGCGCTCGGTCTGGCGCGGCGGCGAGCGATCATGCGACTTGCCCGCCAGCCGGTCGATCGCCGCCTCGCTCTTCTCCTCGGTCAGCGGCCAGCCCCGCGCCATGGCGCGGGCCCGCCACGCCGGATCGAGCATTGCGTCGCGCACGATCAGCCGCGTCGGCCCGCCCGTCCACGCGCCGTCGCCGGTCGGCGCACCGAAGATGCGCAGCACGGGGTCCGCGGGATCGGGCGCCTCGCCCGCAGCGGCCTTGCCGACGCGCTCGAAGGCCCAGTCGAGCAGGAAGCGCAGCCGCCCCTTGAGGCTCGAACCCGGGATGTAGGGATCCTCGCCCACCGGCTGGCGCACGATCGGAGCGTCGCTGCCGCCGATGCCGATGCCGGCGGCGCCTGCGCCGATATGCAGCCCCGACAGCAGCCTGATCTTGCCGGTGACGAAGATGCGCCCAAGCAGCCTGATCTCGCTCATCGCAAATCCCTCATGCCTTGCGCTCGTAGAAGCGGTGATAGGCGCTCACGGCCTCGAGGATGCGCCGGAACGCCTCGAGGTCGCGCGCGTCCTGCACGCCCGCCGCGTGGTCGACGAAGAACTGCAGCAGCTCGTGCGGGAATTCCTCGGCCTTGCCGCGGCGGCGGAAGGCGAGGGCGGCCTTGGCCTTGAGCAGCGCCATCTGCGCCTGGATCGCCGCGGGATCGGGTTCGTCCTCCGGCGGCGCGCGCCGCGCGATCGCGCGCGCATCTTCGAGGAAGGCGCGCAGACGCGCGGCGGGGACGGCGGCGCAGACCCGCGCCAGCGCATCGGCCTCGCCCTCGACCAGTTCGCGGCGGATCGCGCCGCGAAGAGGATCGGCGAAATAGGCCTGCGGCCTGGCGCGGGGCAATGCCGGCAATTCGGCGCGCGGCGCGGACGCGTCGCGACCCGCGCCGTCGCGCGCGGCCGGCGCCGCACGCGGGCCGCCGCCCGGTGGACGCGGGCCGCCGCCGGGAGGCTTGCCGCCGCGACGCGGCGCGCCGCCCGGTCCGCGCTGTGGGTTCGGTGCCATGGGCTTCCTCCTGTTCAGCGGTTGCGCAGCAGCGCGATGGCGAGGGCGGCTTCCCCGGCGCCGGGCGGCGGCGGCGCGGCGGCGGCGCCCGCGAGCCCGCCGCCCAGCAGCCCATCGAGGAACGCCAGCGTCTCGCCGTCGCCGCGATCGGCATGGACATCGAGGCTGCGCGCCCAGCGCGCGCGCCAATCCGCGGCGTCGAGCGCCAGCGCCCCGCCGCGGCCATCGCCCTCGGCGCGCCGGCGCAGCTGCGCGATGTCGTAGGTCGCGACCAGCAATCCGCGCGACACGCGGCCAGCGGCCAGCAGCGCATCGAGACGCGCGGCGGCGGCGAGCGCGGCGCGCCAAGCCGGCCAGTCGATCGGCGCCGGAGCCAGGAAGGCGATCCGGTCGCGCCCGGCGGCCTTCGCCGCCTCGACCCGCGTCGCCGCGCGGCGCAGCGCCGACGCCAGCGCGTCGGGGCGCCGCGCGATCTCGATCGCCGCCGACAGTCCCAGATGCGGGTTGTCGCCGGTATGGACGCGGAACGCCTCCTCCAGCCGCTGGGCGAAGCGGATGACGCCGTCGCACGCGCCGACCACGGCCAGTGCGTCGCCGCCGCCCTGGATCAGCGCCAGATCCGGGAAATCCTGCGCCAGCAGTGCCGGCGCCGCGACGGAAAAGAACGCGTCGATCATGCGCGACAGCGTCGCGATCCGGCCGAGGCTGCGATCCTTGCCGAGCCAGCGGCCGAAGATCTGGCCGACCCGGTCCATGTCGGCGCGCAGCACCGCCAGCATGCCTTGGGCCGGAACCGCGCCGCGACGCGCGACCAGCCGCGTCGCCAGCGGCAGCGCCGCCGGCGCCGGACCGTCGTCGATCCGCCATCCGCCGCGCACCCGTTCCCAGGACTCGGCGTCGCCGGGATGCAGCGGCACGGTCAGCAGCGCGAGGCTCAGCCCCGCGGGCAGGTCGATCTGCCGCGCGGCGCGGTCCGCCGGCAGACTGCCCTCGGTCCACAGCGCCGCCACGACGTCCGGCAGGATCGCCGCCAGCGCCGCCTCGTCGTCGCAAGGCGCGCACCGCATCCTGCCATCGGCGCCGCTGCGCCAGGCCGGCCGCAGCGCGCAGGCCGGGCAAGGCCCGGCCGTGCCGGCCTCGTCGGCGAGCGCGCCCATCGGCAGCGTCGACAGCCGCGACAGCGCCGCGCCCTCCGCGGCGCGCAGCATCGCGCCCCAGCCGCGCTCGTAGCCGCCCTGCATCAGATCCTGCGCCGACATGGCCGGCGCCGCCGCGACGTCGATCGACAGGTCGCCGCGATGGCGCGCGCAGGCCCAGAGATCGAGCGCGCGGCGCGCGCCGTCCAGCCGCGGATCGAGATCGGGGAGGTCGGGCACCAGCAACACGAAACGCTCGCCCGCCAGCACCAGCTCGCAATAGGCCGGCAGGTCGAGCGCGCGGCAGACCAGCTGCGCCGCGGCCCCGAGCGCCGCGTCCATCAGCAGCGCGCGGGCCTGTAGCCGGCGTATGATCTCCGGCGCAGTGTCCGGATCCGGTCCGCGACGCGACAGCGCGCCCTCGGCACCGCCCAGGCTGCCGACCACGAAGCGGAACTTGCGCGCGGCGCGGTCGCGAATGCGCGCCAGGTCCCCGAGTTCGCCGCGCGCTGCATGGAAACCGTGCAGGCACGCGGCCACCGCGGCCGCGGTGTGGGCATGGGCATGCAGCGACACGTCGGGCTGGTCGTGCGGCGAAGACGGGATGGCCCAGGTGAAACGCTCGGACAGGGCCAGCAACGCGCGATGGAACGTCGCGGGATCGCTCGTTCCGGCGCACAGCTCGACGAAGTCGGCCAGGAAGCCAGGCCAGAGCCGCTTGCACGCGATCGCCTGCGCCGCCTCGCCCACATTCCCCGGCGCCAGCGCCGCCGGCGCGAAGGCGGCGGCGAGGTGATGGCGCGGCGCGGGCGGCGTGCCGCCGAAGGCGATCGACGCGAACAGCCCGCGCAGCGCCAGTCCGCGGAAGCTCGACGCGCCGCCGGGATCGCGGTCCTCGGCCTCCTCGTCGCGCGGCTTGCGCTCGAGCCCGGCGGCGATGCGGTTGGCCTCGGCGACGATCCATTCGGCGGGGCTGCGCGGATCGTGGTGGCGCGCGGCGGCTTCGCGCACGCGCGCCCAGCGCATCCCCGCCGGGGGCGCTGCGCCGGATGCCTCGACCGCCGCGAAGAACGCGTCGGTCCATAGCGCGTGCCAATGCGACGAGCGCCCGAAGAAGCCGGGCAGCACCTGCGGCGCGCGCGCCATCGCGGCGGCGTCGAGATCGCCGTTGGTGCGGTGCGCGCGCTGCATGAACTTCCCGACGTCGTGCAGGAAGGCCGCCAGCGCCGCCTCGTCGCGCGAGACCGGGGCGTCGTCGTTCATCGGTGCAGGCGGGCCGCGCGCGGTGTCCCGAAGCTCATGCCTCGACGCTTAGCCGCTTGCGCGCCACGACGCAAACGCCCCCGTGCGGCGCTCAAGCCCAGGCGCCCTTCGCCATCAGCCCGCCATCGACCTCGACATGGCAGCCGGTCATGAACGACGCCGCGTCGCTCGCCAGGAAAAGCACGACGTCCGCGACCTCGCGCGGCTGGCCGATGCGGCCGATCGGATGGTTGGCGCCCCAAGCGGCGCGCTTGCCGTCCAGGCTGTCGCCTTCGGCGGCCGCGGCCTCGGCCACCAGCGGCGTCTCGATCGTGCCGGGATTGACCGCCACAACGCGGATATTGTCCTTGCCGTATTCCAGCGCCAGCTGGCGGGTCAGCGAAAGATCGCCGCCCTTGCTGGCCGCATAGGGCGCCACGCCCGGCGCCGATTGCAGACCCTGGACGCTGGCCGTGCTGACGATCACGCCGCCGCCGCGCTTCTTCATCTCGGGCACGCAGTACTTGGCCATCAGGAAGCGGCTCTTCAGGTTCACGGCGATGATCCGGTCCCAGACCTCCTCGGACAATTCATGCGCCGGCAGATAGCTGTCGGCCGGCTGGATGCCGACGTTGTTGCAGAGGATGTCGACCCCGCCGAACGCGCCGACCGTGCGCTCGACCAGCATCCTGCAGGCATCGGCGCGGCTGACGTCGGCCGCAACGAAGATCATGCGGCCTGGCGCGCCGGCGGCCAGCGCCACGGTTTCCGCCCCGGCCGCGGCGTCGACATCGGCGCAGACCGTTCCGGCTCCAGCGCGCGCGAAGCCCAGCGCGATGGCGCGGCCGATGCCTTTCGCCCCGCCGGTGACGATCACGCTCTTGCCCGCGAACCCGCCCATCCGTTCCTCCCCGTCGTCGCCCGCTATGCGCGTCGCGCATGGTCCGGCGGCGCCGGCCCCGGCGTCAACCGCGCAGCGCCGTCAGGATGCCGCCGCCGTCAGCCGGAAATCGCCCATGCCCATGCTGGCCCCCTTGCCCGCGCCCACCCATTGGGCAAGCGACAGCCAAGGGACGAGCGCATCGGCGGCATCGCCGAGATCGATGCGGCAGGTGCCGACGATGCCGCCCATCTGCATCGCCATGCGCTGGCGGGCCGAGAAGCGGGTCTGCTCGTGCCAGCGCAGCACGGCGTGGACGAAGGTCGCCGCCTCGCCCGCGCGCTTTAGGGCCGCGTAATCGGCCTCGATCGGTCCGTCGCCGTGCAGCGCCGCCAGCGCCGAGACGCGGCGGATGGCGGCGCCGACCAGATGCGCCGGGCGGAACAGCGCCGGCGTCACCAGATCGCCGCCGATCCGCAACCGCAGCGGCGTGCGCAGCGTCGCCTCCACGCAGCGGCCGAGCGGTGCCCGGCCGGGCCTCCGCGGCGACGCCGGCACGCAGTGGTCGCCCCCGTCATGGACCAGTTCGCCGGCGACCGCGTCGAGCCCGTCCAGCGCCTCGACCCTCGCCAGGTCGAGCCGCGCGCGCGCCGGCCCCACTCCGGCCAGCCCCGCCTCGGCCATCGCCCGCACGACATAGACCAACCGTGCATTCGCCCCGCCCACCAGCGTCAGCACGGTCGTGACCACGTCGCCCGCCGCGAAGGCAACGTCGCCGCGATGATCAGGCGCGAAGACGTAGGGCACCGCCGCAAGGTCGACCCCCGCGGGCCGCACCGTGGGATCCGGCGCCGGCCGATGCCCCTCGAACACCGCGGGGTATGCGCAGCCATCGATCAGCGGACACCCCGTGCATGGCCGCAGGCGCATCGCGCACACCACCCGCTTCAGCGCATGGCCGAACACCCCGCGCCACGCCGACCCGCCGAACGCGCGCAGGACGCCTGCCTCGCGCGCGCGGAAGGTGAAGCGATAGCGGACGAGGGGCAAAACGACGTCACTCACGTCCGCAGATATGCGCGCGGCGGCGGATCGGGTAAAGCGGCGACATGCTTGCGGTCGCGAGTTCGCGACGGCACCTTGCGGACGGGAAGGATTGGCCCGACATGCCCGACACGCTTTCGACGCCGGCCAGCGGAGCGGCTCCCCCCCGCGCCGGCACCCACGCCTCCGTCTGCCCGCATGACTGCCCGTCGGTCTGCGCGCTCGAGGTCGAACTGCGCGAGGACGGCCAGATCGGGCGCGTGTCCGGCGCCGAGGACCATGGCTACACGGCCGGCGTGATCTGCGCCAAGGTCGCGCGCTATGCCGAGCGGATCCATCATCCCGACCGGCTGACGCAACCGCTGCGGCGGGTCGGCGCCAAGGGCGACGGAAGATTCGCGCCGATCTCCTGGGACGAGGCGCTGGACGAGATCGCGGCGCGCTTTCGCGACGCCGCCGCGCGCCATGGCAGCGAGACGGTCTGGCCCTATTTCTTCGCCGGCACGATGGGGCTGGTGCAGCGCGACGGCATCAACCGCCTGCGCCATGCGATGCGCTATTCGGGCATGGACAAGACGATCTGTACCTGGATCGTCCAGGCCGGCTGGCTCGCCGGCACTGGCCGCCAGAGCGGCGTCGATCCGCGCGAGGTCGCTGACAGCGACCTGATCGTCATGTGGGGCGGCAATCCGGTGACGACCCAGGTCAATTTCATGACCCATGTCGCGCGGGCGCGGAAGACGCGCGGCGCGCGCTTCGTCGTCGTCGATCCCTATCGCACGCCCACCGCGCAGGTCGCCGACACGCATCTGATGCTGCGTCCGGGCACCGACGGCGCATTGGCCTGCGCGGTGATGCACACGCTGTTCGCCGAGGGTTACGCCGACCGCGACTATCTGGCGCGCTACACCGACGATCCGGCGGGTCTCGAGCGGCATCTGGCCACGCGCACGCCGGAATGGGCGGCGGCGATCACCGGGCTGACGGCGGACGAGATACGCGCCTTCGCCCGCGACTATGGCCGCACCGACCGCGCCTTCATCCGTGTCGGCTATGGATTTTCGCGCTCGCGCAACGGCGCCTCGATGATCCATGCGGTCAGCAGCCTGCCCGCCGTCGGCGGCAAGTGGCGCCATCGCGGCGGCGGCGCGCTGTGGAATTTCGGCGGGACCTATCGCTGGGACAAGACGCTGATCGAGGGGCTGGACGTCCGCGATCCGAAGATCCGGGTCTTCGACATGTCGCGGCTGGGCGCGATCCTGACCCATGACCCGGTCGATCTGCGCGGCGGACCGCCGGTCACCGCGATGCTGATCCAGAACGTCAACCCGATGAATGTCTGTCCGGACCTGAACAAGGTGCGGCGCGGCTTCCTGCGCGAGGATCTGTTCGTCGCGGTCCACGAACAGTTCATGACCGACACCGCGCGGATGGCCGACATCGTGCTGCCCGCGACGATGTTCCTGGAGCACGACGACGTCTACCAGGCCGGCGGCCACGCCACGATCCAGATCGGCCGCAAGCTGGTCGAACCGCCGGGCGAGTGCCGATCCAACCATGCGGTGATCTGCGGCCTCGCGCGGCGCCTGGGTGCCGAGCATCCCGGCTTCGCGATGACCGAGATGGAGATCATCGACGCCACGCTGCGCGCCTCGGGCCGGTCCGGCGCGGCGGACGTGATCGCCGGACGCTTCCTCGACGTCACGCCGCCCTTCGAGACCGCGCATTTCCTCGACGGCTTCGGCCATGCCGACGGCAGATTTCGCTTCCGCCCCGATTGGAAAGCGCTCGGGCCCTATGGCGCCCGCATGCCGGAATGGCCGGATTTCCACGACATCGTCGAGCAACCAAGCGCCGAATGCCCATTTCGGCTTCTGGCGCCGCCGGCCCGCAGCTTCCTCAACACCTCGTTCACCGAAACGCCGGGCTCGCTCAAGCGCGAGGGCCGGCCGAGCGTGATGATCCATCCAGCGGACGCGCGCGATTTCGGCATCGCCGAGGGCGACCAGGTCGAGCTTGGCAACCACCGCGGCAAGGTCACGCTGCACGCCAGGATCTTCGACGGGGTACAGCGCGGCGTCCTGGTGGTCGAGAGCATCTGGCCGAACCGCTATTTCCCCGAGGGCCTGGGCATCAACGCGCTGATCTCCGACGACCCCGCCCCGCCCAACGGCGGCGCGGTCTTCCACGACACGCATGTGTGGATCCGCCGCGCGGCGGCGACAGCGAACTGAGACGCCGGGATGGCGCAAGAGGGGGCCGGGATGGATCGACGGCGCATCAACGGCTTCATCGTGCCGCCCGGCAGGTTCGCCGAAGAGGACCCGGCGCGCATCCTCGAACGGCTGCAGCGGCGCGCCGGCGCGAACGCGATCGCGATCCCGTGCGACGGCGCGCATCTCGCCTTCCGGCCCGATCTCGCGCTCTATCGCGGCCTGCGCTATGCGCCGCCCACACACGACGCCGCGGCCGCCGCGCGCATGGCAGCGCTGGGGCGCGCCATCCGCGCCGCGAAGGCGGAAAGCATGACGGTGCTGCTGATGCTGGACGGCGCGCCGGCCGGCGGGTTGCACGACGAGGATGTCGCGCGGCTGCCAGACGGCACCGCGCCCACCCTGGCTTCCGGCGGGGGCGACGACGCGCGCGCGCTTGCCTCGCCGCATCTGCGCGCCATCGCGCGGGCGACCGCCATCGACGCGTTGAACGCGCATCCGCAGGCCGACGGGCTGATCGCCGGGCGCAGCTCCTATCCGACCTGCACCCTCGACCCGGCCTTTCTCGATTTCGGTCCGCATGCGCGCGACGCCGCGGCGGCGCTCGGCCTCGATTTCGCGGCGATGCAAAGCGCCGCTTCATCCCTGCGCGCGCATCTGCTCGGCAGGCTGACGGCGCAGGACCTGACGATGTGGACCGAGCGCGACGGCGGGCGTTTCCGCATGCTGCAGGCGCTGATCGAGATCCCGGCGCTGCACGACTGGCTGTCGTTCAAGGCGCGGCTGGGCGCCGGGACGCTGGCGGCATGGCGCGCGGGGCTGGACGCCGCGGCGCCGGGCAAGGCCCTGGTCGCGTGCGGACCGCCACCGCCGCTCTCGACGCTGGCCGGGTTCTCGTTCCGCGGCGCCGCCGCGACCTGCGACGCCGTGATCGCGCCGCTGCGCACCGCGCAGTGGTGCGCAGCCATACGCGCCTGGGGCGAGACCCTCGCCGCCGCCAATCCCGCATTGCGCGCGCATCCGGCGCTGCCGCGCACGCTGGCCGCGATGCTCGACGTCGTCGACGACGCCGGCTTCGACCGGCTCGAGGACTGGCGCGCGCCCGCACCGGACGAGGCGCATCCCGTCGGCCAGCACGCGCAGACGCGCAAGCTGCGCAACGCCCGCGCCGAGGCCGGCGAGCGGCCAGTCTGGGCGATGGCACAGGCCGCCGGCCCGCTCACCGATTTCGCGCGCCGCTTCGCCATCGCCTGGGCCGCCGCGCCTGACGGCGCCTGGACCGAGGACTGCGACGACCGCGACGAGGCGAGGCTCGATGCGATCGGCGCAATCGCCGGCGTCGCCTAGCGCGCCGCCGCCCCGCCGCGCCCGGTGACGATCAGCACGACCGCGCCGACGATCGCCACCACCGCCGCCAGCATCGCCGCGTCGAGCGGCTCGCCGGCGACGAAATGGCCGATCAGGACGGCGATCACGGGATTTACGAAGGCATAAGTCGAGATGCGCGCCGGCGGCTCGTGGCGGGTCAGCCAGACGAAGGCGCCGAAGCCGCAGAACGTGCCGAGGATCAGCAGATAGGCCATGCCCGCCAGCGAGCGCAGCGAGACCTGCTCGAGGAAGCCCGCCTCCGCATGGCCGAGCGCGAACCCGAGCGAGATCAGGACGGCGCCGCCGAATACCAGCTGGAAACCGGCGGTCGCGAGAAGGCTCTGCGGCCGCGGCAGGCGCGTCGCCAGCACCGTGCCCAGCGCCCAGCAGAACGCCGCCCCCAGCGTCAACGCCGCATCGACGGGATCGGTCATGCCGAGCGCGGGACCGCCATCGACCAGCATCGCGACGCCCGCCATGCCGACCCCGACGCCGAGCACAATGCGCGCGTCCGGCCGTCCGCCCCCGCAGCCCCAGGCGATCAGCGGCACGAAGAAGGGGATCGTCGAGACCAGCAGCGCAGCCACGCCCGAAGGCAGCCGCGTC
>JBIKXN010000414.1:0-3664 GCA_044355765.1 Alphaproteobacteria bacterium | reverse complement strand
GGAGCTGCGCTACGCCCGCCACCTGATCCTCGGCGAGATCGGCGAAGAGGGTCAGGCGAAGCTGCTGGCCGCGCGGGTGCTGGTGGTCGGCGCGGGCGGGCTGGGCAGTCCGGCGCTGCTCTATCTTGCCGCCGCGGGCGTGGGCACGCTCGGTATAGCCGACGACGACGTGGTCGACGTCTCGAACCTGCAGCGACAGATCGCGCACACGACGGCGCGTATCGGCAGGCCCAAGGTCGAGAGCGCGGCCGCCGCGATCGCGGCACTCGACCCGGCCGTCCGCGTCGAACCGCACCGCGCAAGGCTGACCGAGGCGAATGCGCGCGCCCTGGTGGGTGCCTATGACCTGGTCCTCGACGGCAGCGACAATTTCGCCACGCGCTACCTGCTCAACGATGTCTGCGCCGCCTTGCGCAAGCCGCTGGTCGCGGCGTCGCTGCTGCGTTTCGAGGGCCAGCTCTCGACCTTCAAGCCCTGGACCGGCGGCCCCTGCTATCGCTGCCTGCACCGCGAGGCGCCGCGTCCCGGCATCGTCCCGCGCTGCGAGGAAGCGGGCATCCTCGGCGCCGTCGCCGGCGTCATGGGCACGCTGCAGGCGGTCGAGGTCGTGAAGGAGCTGCTGGGCCTGGGCGACGGCCTGTCCGGCACTTTGCTGCTTTACGACGCCCTCGGCACCCGTTTCATGCGCATCAAGGTCGCCAAGGACCCTGACTGCCCCAGCTGCGGCGCGGCGGCGTAGATCGATCGCGCCGGTACGGCCGGCACCGCGGCGCGGTGCCGCAGCCATCCGTGAGCCATATCAATGCAAACGGGATGCTGACACTCTTGCGTCCGGTGCGGGAGTTCGCGACCGCTGGTCGCGCGTCCGCTGCCCGGCGTCTTCGCGGCCGGCGCCGACCGCCGAAGGCAGGTAAGGATGACACAGCCCGACGAACCGGCGATCCAGCGCGGCGCGCCGAACGGGCCCGTCGCGCAAGCCGTCTTCACGGCGCGGGGCCTCTGCAAGACCTATGGAAACGGACCGACCGCCGTCCACGCCCTGCGCGACGTCGATCTCGACATCCCGGAGGGGGAGTTCATCGTGCTGCTCGGGCCGTCCGGCTCGGGCAAGTCCACGCTGCTGAACATCCTCGGCGGCCTCGATGCGCCGACCAGCGGACAGGCGCGGTTCCGCGACCACGACCTGACCGGCGCAAGCGAGGGCGCGCTTACCGCCTATCGCCGCCAGCATGTCGGCTTCGTGTTCCAGTTCTACAACCTGATCCCGAACCTGGACGTGGCCGAGAATGTCGGTCTGGTGGCGGAGATCGCGGACGATCCGATGCCGCCGGAAGACGCGGTAGCGCTCGTCGGCCTGACGCCCCGCCTGCATCATTTCCCCGCGGAACTGTCCGGCGGAGAGCAGCAGCGCGTCGCGGTCGCGCGCGCCATCGTCAAGCGCCCGGATGTCCTGCTCTGCGACGAGCCCACCGGTGCGCTGGACAGCGAGACCGGCCGCCTCGTCCTCGCGGCGATCGAGACGGCGAATGCCGAACTGCGCACGACCACCGTCGTCATCACCCACAACACCGTCATCGCTCAGATGGCCCATCGCGTGCTCAGCCTGCGCAGCGGGCGGATCGTGGACAGCGCGCGCAACGCGCGGCGCCGGCGCGCAGCGGAGCTCGCGTGGTGAGCCATATCGGCATGCTCGACCGGAAGGCGCTGCGCGACCTCCGGTCGATGCGCACCCAGGCGCTGACGATCGCGCTGCTGGTGGCCGCGGGCGTCGCCGTCTTCGTGATGTCGGTCTCGAACTACCGGACGCTGCTGCGCGCGCAGCACGCCCACTATGCGCAGGAACGCTTCGCCGACGTCTTCGCCGCGATCGAACGCGCGCCGAACGCGACGGCCGGCGCCCTGCGGCTGATCGAGGGCGTGGGCGTCCTCGAGACGCGCGTCGCGGGGGCCATCCGGCTCGAGCGTGCGGACAGCGCATCGCCCGTTTCCGGACGTATCGTCTCCCTGCCCCGGGGCGGTCAGCCATCGCTCAACCGGCTGGTCCTGCGCGCCGGTTCCTGGCTGGATCCGGCGCGCAGCGATCAGGTCCTGGTCAACGAAGCCTTCGCCCGAAGCCGCGGGTTGCGGCCGGGGGACGGGCTGCGGGCTATCCTGAATGGCCGCATGCGGGATTTCGCGATCGCCGGCATCGCCCTGTCGCCGGAATTCGTCTTTGCGACGCGGCCGGGAGACCCGTTCCCGGACGATCGCAACTTCGCGGTGCTCTGGGCCGCCGAAGAGACGGTCGCAGCCGCCTTCGACATGTCCGGCGCCTTCAACGACGTCGTCCTGACACTGGCACCCGGCGCGAGCGAGGCGCGTGTGCTGGCCGGGCTCGACCTTGCCCTGGCCCGGTTCGGCGGCACCGGCGCGATCGCCCGGCGCGATCATCCCTCGCACCGGTTCCTCGAAGACGAACTCGCCGAGCAGCGGACGCTGGCGGTCCTGGCGCCGATCCTGTTCTTCGGCGTCGCCGCCTTCCTGCTCGCGGTCGTTGTCGGACGCATGGTGGAGGCCCAGCGCGCACAGATCGCGTCGCTCAAGGCGCTGGGATTTCCGACCGGCCCAATCCTGCGCCACTATTTCCTCTTCGTCGGTATCATCGCGATTGCCGGCGCGCTCGCAGGCATCGCCGCCGGCCACGCGCTGGCGACCGCGGTGATCGGGTCCTATCAGGGCTTCTTCCGGTTTCCGGCGCTCGAGCACCGTCCGGAGCCGTGGCTCGCGGCGGTCGCGATCCTCGGCAGCCTGCTCGCGGCGCTGGCAGCCGCCGCGCGCGCGGTGATGCGCATCGTGCTGATGCCTGCCGCCGAAGCCATGCGCGCGCCGCCACCGCGCCTGCGCGCGGGCGCGATGGCGACCTGGGGAACCAGGCGCCTGCCGGCGAGCTTGCGGCTGGCGCTGCGCGGTCTCGCCGGCAGGCCAGGCCGGTCGGCGCTGTCGGCGATCGGCGTCGGACTGGCGATGCCGCTCGTCGTCATCGGCCTCTTCTGGTTCGATGCGCTCGACTACATGATCGACATGGCTTTCGACCGCATCCAGCGCGGGGACGTCTACGTGACGATGAACGAGGCGGTTCATGCCTCCGCCGTCGCACGGCTCGCGGGGAACGACGCTGTGCTGCTGGCGGAGGGCTACCGGGTCGTCGCCGCACGGCTGCGGTCGGGCCACCGCACGCAACGCGCCGTGATCGCGGGCCTGGAGCCCGGTGGCGAGCTCAACACGCCGCGGCGTTCCGATTACAGCCGCATCGGCATTCCCGAGGAGGGCCTCGTCCTCGGCCGGAGGCTCGCGGACCGGCTGCGGCTGCGGATCGGCGACATGGTGACGATCGAAGCACTCGAGGGCGCCCGGCCCGTGCGCGAGGCGACGCTGGCTGCGATCTCGGACGACGTCATGGGCATGACCGCCGCCATGTCCCGGACAGCGCTCAACGCGCTGATGCGAGAAGGGCAGGTGATCGATGCCGTGGCGCTGCGCATCGATGCCGCGCATGCCGACACGCTGTTCCGGCAGCTGTCCCAAATGCCGGCCGTCGCTGCGAGCGCGCCGACATCGGCATGGCTCGCCATGTTCCGCGAGCGTGTGGCCGGATTGATCCGCATCGGCGCCGTCGCTCTGACGG
>JBIKXN010000413.1:0-3675 GCA_044355765.1 Alphaproteobacteria bacterium | reverse complement strand
CCCGGGGACGAGGTGACTCTGGTCGCCGCGGGCGAGGCGCTGCACGTCTTCGACGCCGCCAGCGGCGTGGCGATCTGAGACGCTCCGGCGTCAGCGGATCAGTCCCGCGTGGCGCGGCAGCCACAGCGTCAGCTCCGGCACGAAAGTGATCGCCGCCAGCGCAAGGAAGAGCGGCACGAGCCAGGGCAGGATCGCCATCGTCGTCTGCTCGACCGACAGCTTCGCGACCCGCGCGAGGACGAACAGCACCATCCCGAGCGGCGGGTGAAGCAGGCCGATCATCAGGTTCAGGACCATGATCAGGCCCAGATGCACGGGATCGACGCCCAGCTTGAGCGCGATCGGCATCAGGATCGGCACCAGGATCGTGATCGCCGCGATCGTGTCGAGGAAGCACCCGACGAAGAGCAGCAGGGCGTTGACGAGCAGCAGGAACACCCATTTCTGCGTGGTCACGCTCAAGATGAAATCGGCCAGGATCGCCGCGGCCTGCGACAGCGTCAGCAGCCAGGCGAAGATGGCGGCGGAGGTCACGATGAACAGGACCGAGGCGGTCGTCTCGATCGTGTCCATCGTCGCCTTGACCAGCATGCGCAGGGTCATCGAGCGGTAGCGCACCAGTCCCAGGAACAGCGACCAGATCACCGCCGCGCAGGCCGCCTCGGTCGGCGTGAACCAGCCGAGGGTCATGCCGCCGATGAGAATGACCGGCGTCATGAGCGCCATCACAGCCGAGAAGTCGTATCGGTAGTCGAGGGCGAGCAGCGCCGCGAGCGCCATGCCGACGGCGGCGTTCACCGAGACGCCGGCCTCGATCAGCAGATAGACGACCACCGGGAAGCCGAGCACGAGCCCTATCTCGACAGCCGCGCCGCCGAGCGTACGCCAGGAGAACGGCGACACCGCGCCCCAGCCGCGCCTGCGGGCCAGCCAAGCGACCGTCGCCATCATGAACAGCGTCATCACGATGCCCGGCACGACACCGCCCAGGAACAGGGCGCCGATCGACGTGTTCCCCATCATCCCGTAGATGACGAAGGGCAGCGACGGCGGAATGATCGGCCCGAGGGTCGCGGAGGCCGCGGTGATGCCCACGGCTACCTCCACCGGATAGCCGTGATCCTTCATCGCCTTGATCTCGATCGTGCCGATACCGGCGGCGTCGGCGAGCGCGGTCCCCGACATCCCCGAAAAGATCAGCGAGCCGACGATGTTCACCTGGGCGAGGCCACCGCGCATCCAGCCCACGACCGAGATGGCGAAATAGTAGATGCGGCCCGTCACCCCGCAGACGTTCATCAGGTTGCCGGCCATGATGAACAGAGGCACCGCGAGCAGGGGAAAGCTGTCCACGCCGGCGATGACGCGCTGCGCCGCCATCAGGTCCGGCACCGTACCCGTGAGCGCGATGTAGAGCAGCGACGCCCCCGCCAGCGCCACCGCGACGGGGACACCCAGGATCATCAACGCGACGAAGCTTCCGATCAGCAGCAGCATTGGACGCCTCGATGGGAGGGTGACGGCGTCGCGGGCGCCTTCAGGCGCCGGACACGGTGTCGGGTGCCCCGCGCCGCGAGACGAGACGCTGCACCGCGCGCAGGCACATCAGCGCGAAGGCCGCGAGAACTGTGTTGAAGATCCAGCCGCGCGACACGTCGAGCGTGATCATCCTTTCGTGGCCGACCAGCGAGACGTAGCGCCAGATCAGCCACGCCATGTGGGCGAAGAACGCGGCGGTCAGCACGTCGACCGCGATCTGCAGCGCCCGCGCGGCGCGGCGCGGGATCAGTCGATGGACGATGTCCACGCGAATATGGCTGCCGCGTCGCACGCACATCACGGAGCCGAGGAACACGACCAGGACGAGGCCGTTGGACGCGACCTCCTCGGTCCAGCCCAAGCTGTCGTTGAGGACGTAGCGGGTGAAGAACTGCAGGATCAGGCAGACGACGACGCACCAGAAGACTGCGAAGCTCGCCCAGTCCTCGATCGCGTAGGAACCGGCGGCGGCATCGCCGGCGTCGTCTTCGAACACGCGCGCAAGCTCGGCGATCCGCGCGCGGGCGTCGTCGCCAGCCGCCATCGCTAGCGCTTCCGCTTCTTCGGCCGCGTGGACGCGCCGGCGGCCTTGCGCAAGTCGACCTCGCCGCGCATCGCGCGCACGCCGGCAAGCATGATCTCGACGTCCATGCTCAGCGACATCAGCGACACGCCGCGGCCGATCCATTGGGCGACGCGGACGGGATCGAAGCCCATCGAGATGCCGAGAATCCGGCCCGAGGCGACGACCTTGCGCGCCAGGTCGTCCATGACGCGGTTCAGCGCGGGATCGTCGAGGCGGCCGAGCTTGCCGTAGGAGGCCGAAAGATCCATCGGCCCGACGACGATGCCATCGAGCCCGTCGATCGCCAGGATCTCGTCGAGGCAGTCGATGCAGTCCCGGTGCTCTGCCTGGAGGAAGACCGCGACGGGCCGCTGCGGCGCCGCCGCGCCGGGACGGACGGGATAGGACCCGTATCCCGCCGCCCGCAGCGGGCCGAAGCCGCGGATGCCCTTCGGCGGGTAGAAGAACGAAGCGACCGCGCGCCGGGCTTCCTCCACGCTGCGGATATAAGGAACGACCACACCGTCCGGCCCCATGTCGAGGATCGGCTTGATCAGCACGGGGTCGTTCCACGGTACCCGCACGAGCGACGAGATCCCAGCCGCCTTGGCCGCCACGAGATGCGCGCAGACGTCCCTGCGGTCGAGCGCGGTGTGCTCGGTATCGATCCAGACGAAATCGAGGCCGGCGGTGCCCAGGGCCTCGGTGACGCAGAGATCCGCCAGCGTCACCGTGGTCCCGAGCACGAGCCCCGCCCTTGCCTTTTCTGCGATCGGCCTCTCGACGGTCATCCTGTTCTCCCCAGCCGCATGGTGTCCGCGCGCCATGCCTGCGACACGCGTCAGCGCAGCCTCTGGATACGATCGTAGTCTGCGCGCGTGAAGCCCATCGACTCCACGGGCACGTTCTTGAGCAGCGCCTCGCGGAAGCTGTCCTTATCGACCTCGACGACATCGAGGCCGCGGCCGCGGAAGAAGTCGACGAGCTGCGCCTCCTGCGCCTTGACCTCGTCGGTCGCGCGCTGCGCCGCCTGCTGCATCACGGTCTCGAAGATCGCGCGGTCCCCGGCTGACAGGCGCTTCCACACATGCGGTCCGATCTGCGTCAGCACGCCGTCGACGATGTGGCCGGTCAGCATGATCGCCTTCTGGACCTCGAAGAACTTCATCGACTGTATCGTCGGCAGCGGATTTTCCTGCGCGTCCACGGTGCGGTTCTGCAGCGCCAGATAAACCTCGGCGAAGGCGACGGGCGTCGGGTTGGCGCCGCAGGCGCGCGGCATCGCCGTGTAGGCGGGAGCCGTAGGCACGCGTATCTTCAGGCCCGCCATCTGGCTGCAGCTGGTGAAGGTGCGCCCCGACGTCGTCGTGTGCCGGGAGCCGTAGTACTGGTAGGCAGCGATGCGCACGCCCGTCTTCGCCTCGAACTCCTGCGTCATCTCCCTGAACAGGTCGCTCCTGGAGTAGCGCAGAAGGTGGTCGGCATCGGCGAAGATGAACGGGTAGTAGGAGATGCCCAGCCGGGGATAGCTACGCGCGGCGAAGGACGGCCCGGCGATCAGGATATCGATG
>JBIKXN010000412.1:0-3683 GCA_044355765.1 Alphaproteobacteria bacterium | reverse complement strand
CCCTTCATTGCGTGCGTTGGCGGTTGATCTAGGTATTGACCATAACATCGATTGGCTTGGTGAGCGACATGACGTCGCGTCGCTTCTGGCGGCCAGTGACATTTTTGTGCTGCCGTCACATGAAGAGGGTCTCTCCGTCGCACTTCTTGAAGCGATGGCCTTTGGGCTACCCTGTATAGCTACGGCGGTAGGCGGCAATCTCGATGCTCTAAGCTCACCCGACACTGGAATTCTTGTACCGCCCCGCGATCCGATGGCGCTTGCCGTAGTGCTTCGCTCCTTATTCGAGGAGCCAGCGCGCCGAACCGCACTTGGTGTTTCGGCCCGGAAGCGTGTGCAAGCCCATTTTTCGACCGACGCTTGCGTCGCCGGTTATGAGCGATTCTATCGAGAATGGCGGTGGATTGGACGCCGACCAACGAGGCAAATTCTTACCTCTCAAACTGACGTTGATCCTGTGGGTTAATCTCGTGAAACAGTCCTGTTCTGGATCAGTTCACCGGACCGTTCTCCCCCCTCACCGCACCGTCGAGACGTCCGACAGCGGGATGCGCAGGCTGCCCGCGCGCAGGATGATGGCGTTGCTGGGGGAGACATCGAAGCCGTCGACGACCCCTGTCATGCCGGTCTGCGGCTTGATGGCCTGGCCGTTGGCGTCGGTCGCGTTCACCGCGAAGCTGTAGGTTCCGTCGGCGAGGCGGTTGCCGGTGTCGCCGCGGCCGTCCCAGACGATGGTCTGCTGGCCAGTGCCGGTGTTGCCGCGCAGCGTGCGGACAAGATTGCCGTCCGCGTCCTTGATCGCGATCGAGACCGTCTTGGCCGCGATCGGCAGGGTGTAGGTGACCGAGGCCGCGCCGTCGGTCAGCACGACCGAGCGCCCATTGGCCTCGACCGTGCGGCCGATATAGTTCGACGCCGAGGCGAGTTCGACCGTCCGCTGCGTCGCCAGCAGCGCCTCGAGATTCTTGTTCTGGCGGATCTGCTGCTCGACGCTGGTGAACTGGACGAGCTGGGTCGTGAACTGGTTGGTATCCATCGGCGACAGCGGATCCTGGAACTTGAGCTGGCTGGTCAGCAGCTTCAGGAACGCATCGAAATCCTCGCCGAACTTGGTCTGATCGCGGGACGCCTGGCTGGCGGACGTGGCGGAGGGCGCGGCGGCGGCGATGGTGGTCATGATAAGAGGCGTCCCTGGTGGCTGTGGCGGCGTCCGAGGCCGAAATCGAGGCCGAGGCCGCGCCGATGGTCGACGCCGGTCACCAGCAAGCGCCGTGCCGGGTAAGGATGGCAAGCCGATCAAGGGCTTGGCGCAGCGGCCGCCGCGGCACGGCCGCCGGGCGGCAGGGCCGGCCGGGCAGTTCCTGCCGGGTCCCGCGCCGCGGCGCCCGGGCCCCGGCCTGGGCGTTCAGCCGCGCGGCAGCATGCGGAAGGCCCATTTCAGCGGCTGGCCGTCGGCGACCGGACCGGAGACGACGAGCTGTTCCGACCGCCGCACCGCCGGCAGGTCTTCCTGGCCGGCGGAGCCGAAATAGGCGCTTTCGGCGATGTCCAGCCGGCCGCCGGCGACGCTGAAGCGCCAGGCCGTCCCCGATGGCGCGCGCAGCAGCGCCGCGCCGCCGTTCTGGATCAGCGAGGTCTGCATGTCCGGGTGCAGGTGGAAGCGCGCGCGGAAGGTCCCCGCATGCGGCCCGGCCAGGACGTCCTCGCCGCGCAGGTCGGTGCCGTCGGGCGACAGCCACAGCCTGCGGCGATGGGTGAGGCCGAAATTGGGCGCGTAGCCGTCATGGCTCGCCGCGGCCAGCACCGCGCCGTCGGCCTCTTCGCGATGGCATTCCAGCCGGCGCGGCCGCCGCACCATCCCGCCCTCGGACCGCAGCTCGGCCGAGTTCGTCTCGTCGACGGTCATCGTGGAATGGGCCGCGGTCGCGCGCGCGGCCATCGACCAGGCAGGTTCGGCGCCGGGCGCCCCGCCGCAATTGACCACGATGCGTTCGCGCCCGAGGCTGAGCTCGAAGGACAGCTGGCCCGCATGCGCCGTGCCGTCGAGCCCGCGCGGCGGCGGCGCGCCGGTGTTGAAGATCGCCAGCGTCCTGTGGCGCGCCAGCCGCTCGAAGCCGCTGTCGGGCGCGGAGTCCGGCGCGGCCGCCTTGGCACCCGCGCGCTGCAGCAGGCGGTCGAGGGCGCGCCCGTCGCCCTCGCCGCTGCCGTTGAACAGCGCCAGCCTGCCGTCGCCGTGCCGGAAGAACCGGGTCATCGCGCACATCCGCTCGATCGCCGGCTCCAGCCGCGCGGGCAGCGCCACGCCCGCGGCGGTCAGCGTATCGCGCGCGCCGACCAGCAGGTCGAGCGCCTCGGCATGGGCGGCGGGCGAACGCTCGACATGCCCGCCATCGGGCAGGATCTGGCGCGCGATCTCGCGCTGCAGCCGGTCGAGCGTCGCGGCGAGGTCGAGCGCGCCCAGTCCCGCGAGCGTGGCGTGCAGCAGCCCGGTCGCGGCCTCGAGCCGCGGCAGTCCGTCGGCGCCCTCGTCGCAATGGCGCGCCAGATGCCGGGCCTGGCGCGACAGCGAGGCGAGCCAGCGCCGGGGCAACGGACCGCCCGCGCCTTCGATCACGAAGCTCCAGGTCTCGAGCGCGATGGTGATGCGCCGGCCGATGATCTCGGGCGCCCAGGCGCCGGGATGCCAGCGCTCCTGCTCCAGCCAGTCGCCGATCAGCCGGCGGGCCTGTCCGCGCGCCTGCGGCGTGCCGACCGCGGCCAGATCGGCGAGCCAGCCGAAGCCGTTGAGCGCCGCCAGCGTCGCCGGATCGAGCGCGCGCGACTGCCAGTCCGGGTGGTCGGGCAGGCCGTCGCCGGCCAGGATGCGACGTCCGCGCGCCGCCGAGCCGCGGGGCGGCTGGTTGGGCACGGCGGTGGGAGCGGCGGGAACGCCGCCCGAGAGCAGCAGGCGATGGAGAGGCGAGGCGAAGATGAGGCGGGCGAGGGCCTTCACGGCGCCTCAGCCCGCGCGCAGGCGGCGGATATTGTCGCCATAGGCGCCGGCACCACCGGCGAAGACCGCCGAACCGGCGACCAGCACGTCGGCGCCGGCCTCGACCACCGAGCGGGCGGTCTCGGCGTTGACGCCGCCATCGACCTGCAGGCGGATGTTCCGCCCGGCGGCGTCGATGCGCCGGCGCACGGCGCGGATCTTGTCCAGCTGCGAGGCGATGAAGGCCTGGCCGCCGAAGCCGGGATTGACCGACATGACAAGGACCATGTCGATGTCGCCGAGGACGTAGTCGATCGCCTCGGGCGGCGTAGCCGGGTTTAGCGCCACGCCCGCGCGCTTGCCGAGCGCGCGGATGGCCTGGACCGACCGGTGCAGATGCGCGCCCGATTCGGGATGCACGGTCAGGATGTCGGCGCCGGCCGCGGCGAACTGGGGCAGCCAGACATCGACCGGCGAGACCATCAGATGGACGTCGACCGGCAGGGACGTGCAGGGCTTGAGCGCCTGCACCACCATCGGTCCGATGGTGAGATTGGGCACGAAATGCCCGTCCATGACGTCGACATGGATCCAGTCGGCGCCGGCCGCCGACACGGCGCGCACCTCCTCGCCCAGGCGAGCGAAGTCGGCGGACAGGATCGACGGCGCGATCAGGAGCGGGTTCGGCATGACGGATGTCCTGGAGTCGTAG
>JBIKXN010000411.1:0-3695 GCA_044355765.1 Alphaproteobacteria bacterium | reverse complement strand
CATCCTGGTGGCCTCGCGCTCGGTCAACTCCCTGATCTGGGCGCTGCTCTTCGTCGCGGTCTTCGGTCCGGGCGCGCTCGCCGGCACGCTCGCCATCGCCTTCCGGTCGATCGGCTTCGTGGGCAAGCTGCTCGCCGAGGCGCTGGAGGAAGCGCAGCGCGGGCCCCTCGAGGCGCTGACGGCCGCCGGCGCGCCGCGCGGCGCGATCCTGCTCAAGGGCTACTGGCCGCAGGTCGAGCCCAGCTTCTGGTCGGTGGCGCTGTTCCGCTGGGACATCAACATCCGCGAATCCGCCGTGCTCGGGCTGGTCGGCGCGGGCGGCATCGGCGTCGCGCTCGATACCGCGCTGAACAACCTCTACTGGGACCAGGTCGGGCTGTGCCTGCTGGTCATCTTCCTGGTCGTGATCGCGACAGAGATCGCCACCTCGACCATCCGCAGCCGTATCATCTGACCCGTCGGCACCGGCGGCGCGCGGTCGATGCCGGCGGGCAGGCTCCGGGCGCGCGCGGGACAGATTGCCTTTACGAGGCGCCGCGGCGGGAGATCGCGCGCGTGCTGCGGGCCCTGGCGAGCATCCCCCATGTCGCACCCGAGGATCGCTCCGCCGTCATGACGGCGACCGAGGGATACGCGCGCGGCCTCGATTTCGCCGACGCGCTGCATATGGCACGCGACACGCGTTCCGCGGGCTTCGCGACCTTCGACGCGCGTCTTGCGCGCCGCGCCCGCAGCCTGGGCGCGCGATGGCCGGTGGAACCGTTCGGCTCCAACCGCCGGTCCTGACCGGCAGCGCCGCCATGCCTCTTCAGGCGAGCACGCGCTCCACCGGGACGGCGCGGCAATCCATCTCGTAGTCGAGGCCGTCGACCGGCGGACGGTTGAGATGCCAGATCAGGCCGTGGCGCATCGCGCCGCGGCGCGCGAGTTCGTCGGCCAGGAACGGGTGGATGTCGTGGACGGTGTAGACCTGGGTCGCGGTCGTGTCGGCCCAGCCGGCGCCGAGCGCGGCGAGCCGGCGCTCCATCTCGCCCAGCACGAACACCGCCTTGGCGCGCATCCCCGCCGGGCTTACGTCGCCGCGCGCGACGGTATGGTCGCGGTAATTGCCCTTGCCCTCCGGCGCCTCGCCGCTGCCGGCGACGACGAAGGACGGTCCCTCGCCGCCCGACGCCGGCATCGTGAAGGCGAAGGCGTGGAAGCTCGGCGTCGCGGGCGGGTCGATCGCCGGACAGGTGTTCGAGCGCGCCACCGGATTGACGCCGTCGCGGTAGATCCCCCAGCGCGCGAGCGTGCCGCAATAGAGCTCGTTGAAGGCCTTGAAGCCGGACTCGCTGAAGGGGGCCGGCGAATGCAGCTCGCAGGCGGCGAAGGCGGTGGTCGGTCTGCCCGCCGCCGCAAGCGTCGCGGCGATCCGCGCGAAACCCTCCTCGAGCGGCACCGGGCGCGCGAAGCGCACGCGCTCGAGCCGCCAGCCGGGCTCTGCCGCCACGCCGCCGGAGTACTGGAACACGCCCGGCATGTAGCGATAGCCGCCGGGCGCGAAGGCGACCGCGCCGCTCATGTCTTGTAGTCCGGCTCTTCGCGGTCGAGGACGCGCATCATCGCGTTGAAATGGACGATCTCGGCGCTCGGCTCCAGCCCGGGATCGCGGGTGCCGTAGCTGCGCAGCGCCGAGTCCGGGACCGCGTGCAGCTCCTGGCCCATCTGCCGCGCGAGCACCGTGTACATCGCCATGCGCTCGGCGAAGTAGAAATGGTCGTAGGCCTCGGCCACGGTCGCGCCCAGCGTCGTCATGCCGTGCATCGCGTGGAAGATGATGCGCTTTTCGGGACCGACGATGCGGATCAGCCGGTCGGCCTCGTCGTCGTTGACCGGCCCTTGCATCTCGTCGTCGTAGCAGGTCAGCTTCGCGATCCCCATCGCGATGCCGTGCGCGGTGCCCAGCCGCCCGCCCTTGACCAGCGAGATCGCGGTCGAATACGGCGCATGCGCGTGCAGGATGCATTTCGCACCCGGCAGCGCCTTGTGCAGCCGGCCATGGAGATAGAACGCGACGGCGCGCACCTGGCCGTGGCCGGCCAGCCGGTTGCCCTTCTCGTCGACGACGATCAGGTTCGACGCGGTGATCTCGCTGAATTGCAGCTCGCGCGGATTGAGCAGGTAGCGGTCGGTCGCGCCGGGCACGATCATCGAGAAATGATTGGCGATGCCCTCGTTCCAGCCCAGCCGGTTGGCGAGGCGGAACGCCGCGGCGAGATGGACGCGCGCCTCCCATTCCGCGGCGTCGGCGCCGTGGCGACGGTCGAGGGAACGCAGGATGGCGGTCATGGCGGTCTCCGGTCTCGCGGGGGCGCTCAGCGCGTCTCGGTGTGGAAGGATTTCGAGATCACCCGCCAGCCCTCGGCGGTCTTCAGGCAGGTCAGGTAGTCGGTGAAGAAACGCGGCGGGATGGCGCAGGCGACCTTCACGAAGGCCGTCGCGGGCCCCGAGAAATCGACCGACAGGATGGCGTCGTGGCGCGGCAGCCCCAGCGAGGCCGGCGACTGGCGGGCGCGGACGCGCTCGAGCCAAAGGTCGCGCGGGACGTCCTGGACCACGCCATCGGCGACCGAATAGAGATGGCTCGCGGGATGGAAGGCGGCGGCAAGCTTTTCGGCGTCGCCGGCATGAAGCCCGTCGAGATAGGTGCCGACCAGGGCTTTGATCTGGTCGAGGTCGCTGCCGAGCGTCATGATCCCTCCTGTGGATGCGATGCGCGATGACGGACGGACCATAGCCGTGCGCGGCCCGCGACCCAAGCGCGGCGCGCGTGCTCCATGATCGGCGCGATCGACCCGCTGGCGCTCGCGGCCAAGATGGCGGTGACCGCGGCGATTGTCGTCGCCGCCGCCGTCGCCGCCGAACGCGCCGGCCCGCGCTTCGGCGGGCTGATCGCCGCGCTGCCGGTCTCGGCCGGCCCCGCCTATGTCTTCCTGGCGCTCAAGTCCGACGACGGCTTCATCGCCGCCGCCGCGCTCGCGGGGCTCTACGCCAACGCTGCCACCGCGCTGTTCCTGCTCCATCTGGCGCTGCTGTCGACGCGCATGCCGGCGGCGGCGGTCTATCCGCTGGGGCTCGCGATGTGGACCTGCGTCACGCTGGCGATGCGCGAGCTTCCGGCGACGCTGCCGGTGGCGCTGGCGCTCAACGTCGCGTGCTACGGCGTCGCCGTCGTCGCGACCCGGACCATGCGCGCCGCGCCCGTCGGGGCGCGCGCGGCCAAGGGCTGGACCGACCTGGCGCTGCGCGCGCTGCTGGTGGCGACGCTGGTCGGCGGCGTGGTGACCGCCAGCGACGCGCTCGGTCCCGGGCTGACCGGGATCGCGGCGCTGTTCCCGATCACCTTCACCTGCGTCGGCCTGCTGATCCATGCCCGGCTGGGCGCCGCCGCCAGCGCCGCGGCGATGGCCGGCGGGCCGGTCGCGATGATCGGCTTCACCGCCGGTCTGGCGACGGTGCATCTCGCGGCGGTGCCGCTGGGCCGCGCGACGGCGCTGGTCCTGGCGCTGGCGTTCAGCCTCGGCTGGGCGGCCCTGCTGCTGGCGCATGCGCGCCGGCGCGCGGGCGCGTCTCCTGCCAGGCGATGAAGGCGCCCGCGACGACGATCACCGCAGCCCCCGCCCAGACGAAGGCGTCGGGAAACTCGCCGAAGA
>JBIKXN010000410.1:0-3707 GCA_044355765.1 Alphaproteobacteria bacterium | reverse complement strand
TTGATCTCGCGGCCCATCGCCGACGCGGGATCGCCACGGGCGTAGAGCCAGTTGTCGGCGCGCAGCGCGCCGAGCACCTCGCGCACTGGCCGCGTGCCGTACTCGATGCCACCGACCGTGCAGCGCGTGTCGGGCAATGCTCCAACCAGCGACTGCGACAGCGTCCCGGCAAGGCTGCCGGGCACATGGATCGAAGGATCCTTCTTCGCCGCCTCGAGATCTTCGAGCGTCGGCGTCACGTGATCGAACCACTGTCGCGCCATGCCCTCGCCGGTGCGGCCGCCGTAGTAGAGATCGCCGAAGCCCATCGGCCCAAGCCCGGTGTGGTAGTCGACGAGACAGAGATCGCTGGCGCCGCGCAGCCATTTGACCGTGATCGCTTCGAGCGTTCGTCGCGACCAGCTCGGTCGCGCGCCACCGTAGAACGTGCCCTGCGGATTGACGTACTGGCCGCGATGCACCGCCTTCGGAACGAAGTCGGTGTTCGGCATCTTGTAGAAGGCGGCGATCGCGGCGTCGGCGCGCGCCAGTACCTCGGGCGTCCACTCGCGCGGGTTCACGTGCTCCTGCAGCGCCTCGTAGTCGGGATTGCGCGGCAGCGGCTGCGCGAAGTCGACGAAGTTGCGGTTGAGGTCGACGTTCTCCTCGGTCACGCGCCTTCCATGCGCGAAGCCATGCGGGTTGATGGCGTGGATGAGCACCGCGGCGACGTCAGGCCTGCCGTCGCGATGGTAGTGGCGATTGGCGAGCCAGGAGATCTGGCACCCCGAGCCGCAATAGCCCTCGATGCCGTGCGTCGAAGACGTGAGCACGAGCAGCTTGCGCGCGTCGCGCGGCCCGAGCCAGGCGACGTCGGTCGCAAGCTCGCCGCCGCTGGGTCCCTTCAGCGGATGGCGGAACGAGTCGACGATCTGCGCCCCGGCCGCGGTCGCGGTGGCGAGGAACTTCTCGCGTGCCTCGGCGTAGCTCTGCGAGAAGAAGGACGCGACGGACGGCATGACGGCGGCTCCTGTCAGGCTGCGGGAACGAGATGGCAGGCGACGCGATGGCCGCCGCCGGTATCGACCAGCGGCGGCTCGAGCGAACGGCAGCGCGCATCGGCATGCGGGCAGCGCGTCTGGAACCGGCACCCGGCCGGCGGATCGAGCGGGCTCGGCACGTCGCCCGCGAGCGCGATGCGCCGGCGCGAGCGCTCGGGATCGGCGACCGGCACGGCCGAGAGCAGCGCCTTGGTATAGGGATGCATCGGGCGATCGTAGAGCGCTTCCTTCGACGCCAGCTCGACGATCTTGCCGAGATACATGACCGCGACGCGATCGGCGATGTGCCGCACGACCGCGAGGTTGTGGCTTATAAACAGATAGGTCAGCCCGAGCTGGCGCTGCAGGTCCTGCATCAGATTGATGATTTGCGCCTGGATCGAGGCATCGAGCGCCGACACCGGCTCGTCGCAGACGACGAATTTGGGATTGAGCGCCAGCGCGCGGGCGATCCCGATGCGCTGGCGCTGCCCGCCCGAGAACTCGTGCGGATAGCGCGCGGCGTGGTCGGGATCGAGGCCGACGGTCATCAGCAGCTCGGCGACACGCTCGTCGCGCCGGCGGCGATCGCCCTCGCCATGCACGATCAGCGGCTCGGCAACGATGCCGCGCACGGTCTTGCGCGGATTGAGCGAGGCGAAGGGATCCTGGAAGATGATCTGCACGTCGCGCCGGCGCGCGCGCAACTCGGCCGGCGGCACGCCAGCGAGATCGGCACCGTCGATGCGGATCGCGCCTGCGGTGGGCTCCATCAGCCGGATCAGCAGGCGCCCCGTGGTCGACTTGCCGCAGCCCGATTCGCCGACCAGACCGAGCGTCTCGCCGCGCGCGATCGTGAAGCTGACGTCGTCGACGGCGCGCACGACACCGACGCGCCGCGCGCGAAAGAAGCCCTTCTTGACCGGGAAGTGCTTGACCAGCCGGTCGACCTCGACGAGCGGCGCGCTCATGCCGGCCTCGCGTAGCCGGTGTGGCGGATGCAGGCCGCCTCGCGCCCGGCCTCGAAGGCCAGCAGCGGCGGATCGATCCGCGCGCAGGCCTCGGCCGCGTGACGGCAGCGCGGATGGAAGCGACAGCCCGGCGGCAGATCCGCCACCTGCGGCACGACGCCGTCGATCGCCTGCAGCCGCGCGACCTTGCCCTCGAGATGCGGGATCGAGCGCAGCAGCCCCTCGGTGTAGGGGTGCAGCGGCGCGCGAAACACCGGCTTGACCGGGCCGTGCTCCACCGCGCGCGCAGCATAAAACACGATCACGCGCTGCACGAACTCGGCGATCACGCCGAGATCGTGGGTGATCAGGATCACCGCCATGCCGAGTTCGCGCTGCAGCGCGCGCAGCAGGTCGAGGATCTGCGCCTGCACGGTGACGTCGAGCGCCGTCGTCGGCTCGTCGGCGATCAGCAATGCCGGCCGGCAGGCGAGCGCCATCGCGATCATCACGCGCTGGCGCATGCCACCGGACATTTGGTGCGGGTAGTCGTCGACGCGCCGCTCCGCGGCAGCGATCTCGACCATCGCCAGCAGTTCGACCGCCTTGCGGCGCGCGGCCCGGCGATCGAGGCCCTGGTGCTCGCGCAGCGTCTCGGCGATCTGGTCACCGATGGTGAACACCGGGTTCAGCGACGTCATCGGTTCTTGGAAGATCATCGAGATCCGGGCCCCCCGGATGCGCTCCATCTCGGCCTCGGACTTGGCGAGCAGGTCCTCGCCGGCGAAGCGCACCGAGCCGCGAGTGACGCGCCCGGGCGGCGACAGCAAGCCGAGGATCGACAGCGCCATGACGCTCTTGCCCGAGCCCGACTCGCCGACGACGCCGAGCACCTCGCCCGGCATAAGGTCGAAACCGATGCCGTCGACGACCGGCGGCCCGCCGAAGCTCGTGGTGAGGCCACGCACCGAGAGCAAGGGCTCGCTCATCGCTGCTCGACCTTCATGCGCGGATCGAGCACGTCGCGCAGCCCGTCGCCGAGCAGGTTGAGCCCGAGCACGGTGATCGCGATCGCGAGGCCGGGGAACAGCGCGATCCAGCCCGCCTCGCGGATGTAGTCCTTGCCCTCGGCGATGATGTTGCCCCAGCTCGGCGTCGGTGGCGGCGGCCCCATGCCGAGGAAGCTCAGCACCGCCTCGGCGATGACAGCGTAGGCGAAGACGAAGGTCAGCTGCACGACCAGCGGCGCCATCGAGTTCGGCAGGATGTGGTGCAGCATGATGCGCACGTGGCTCGCACCGACCGCGCTCGCGGCATGCACGTAGTCTGCCTCGCGCACGACGAGCACCGAGGCACGCACGACCCGCGCGGTCCGCGGCGTGTAGACCGCGGCCAGGGCCACGACGACGTTGAAGGCCGACGGCCCGAGTGCCGCGGTGATCGCAATCGCGAGCAGCAGCGAGGGGAAAGCCATCAGCGCGTCCATGACGCGCATGATCAGATTGTCGAGTCGGCGGAAGTAACCGGCCGCGATGCCGCAGGTGATGCCGGCGATCGCGGTCAACAGCACGGTCAGAAAGCCGATCTGGATCGACAGCCGCGCGCCGTGCACGACGCGCGAGTAGACGTCGCGGCCGAAATTGTCGGTCCCGAATAGGTTGGCGAGGCTCGGTGCACGGAAGCGGTTGCGCGCGCGGACCAGCACCGGATCGTGCGTCGCGATCAGATCGGCGAGCAG
>JBIKXN010000048.1:0-12336 GCA_044355765.1 Alphaproteobacteria bacterium | reverse complement strand
CAGCCTCCGGCGCCCGCGCGCCGGAGGTCGGGGCGCCCCGGCCCGCGCCGCCAGCCCGACATGGATCAGTTCTGGGACTTCCTGCGCCACGCGCATGACGCCTATGGCGTCAACCTGGTCCATTTCTACGACGACTTCGAGCGCGGCCGGCTGCTGCGCGGCATGTGGACGACGCTGAAGCTCGCGACGCTCTGCATCGTCCTGTCGGTCGTCATCGGCATCTTCGGCGCCTGGGTGCAGGGCAGCCGCTCGCGGCTGCTGCGCGCGGTGGTCCAGGGCTATATCCAGTTCTTCCGCAACACGCCGCCGCTCGTGCAGATGTATTTCTTCTACTTCGCGCTCGGACCGATGATGCCGCGGATCGAGAACGAATACGGGATCCGCCAGCCGATGCTGGGCAGCTTCGAATGGGCGATGCTGTCGCTGTCCTTCTTCGCCGGCGCCTTCAATGTCGAGATCTTCCGCTCGGGCGTCGAGGCGGTGCAGAAGGCGACGGTCGAGGCCGCGGACTCGCTGGGGTTCAGCCGCTGGCAGGTCTATCGCGAGGTCGTGCTGCCGCTGGCGGTCCGCGTCTGTCTTCCCGCGCTCAACAACAACCTGATCAACCTGGCCAAGACCACGACCCAGGCCTATGCGATCGCCGTGCCCGAGACGCTGTTCGTCGCCAGCCAGATCTGGTCCGACCGGATCAACGTGCTCGAGATGATGGTGACGCTGCTGACCTTCTATCTCGCGATGGTCGGCGTGCTGGTCTGGCTGATGGGAATGCTGGAGCGGGCGCTGCGCGTGCCCGGTTTCGGCAGGTGAGCGCCCCGCGCGTCCCGACGATGGCGCCTGTCGCGCCGCCGCCGCGCGCGGAGGGCGGGTTCCGGGCGGCGCTGTTCACCCCTGCCGCGCTTCTCTTTGCCTGCGTCGGGTTCCTCTGCCTCGTCGTCGCCAGCGAGGCCGTCGCGCAGCTGCGCGCAGCGGGACCGAAGCCCGGGATCCTGGCGACGCTGTGGAAATGGGCGCCGCTGCTGCTGACCGGACCGCCGCGCGAGTTCGGCGGCTTCGCGCTCAACATCGCCGTCAGCTTCCTCGCCATGGCGATCGGAACGCTGGGTGGGCTGGCGCTCGGGCTGGGGCTGATCTCGGTCCATGCGCCGGTGCGCCGCGCGAGCTGGCTCGCGACCCAGTTCTTCCGCAACTCGCCCTGGCTGGTGCTGCTCTTCTTCGTCATGCTGCTGACGCCGTTCCAGATCCGCGTCGGCGGCATGACGATCCCGCTGCCGGCCTGGCTCAAGGCGACGTTCGGCCTGTCGCTGCCGATCATGGCGAACATCGCCGAGATCGTTCGCGGCGCGGTGAACTCGATCCCGACCGGGCAGTGGGAATCGGCCGAGAGCCTGGCCTTCGGCCGGATGCAGACCCTCTGGCGGATCATCCTGCCGCAATGCGTCAGGCGGATGATCCCGCCCTGGATGAACTGGTACGCGATCCTCACAATGTCGACGCCGCTGATCTCGATCGTCGGCGTCAACGATTCCATGACGCTGGCGCAGGACGCGCTCGCCGCCGAGCAGCGCAGCGAGCTGCTGATGCCGATCTATGGCATGCTGCTGCTGTTCTTCTTCGTCTATTGCTACCCGATCGCGCGCTGGACCATCCGGCTCGAGCGCCGCTACGCGGTCGGGATCTGACACCGGGAGCGCGCGCCGCATGCCAACCTGGACGCACGACCAGCCGATCGTCGCGATCGCCGACGTGCATAAATCCTTCGGCAAGGTGGAGGTGCTGAAAGGCGTCAGCATGGACGTTCGCAAGGGCGAGGTCGCCTGCATCATCGGCCCGTCCGGGTCGGGCAAGTCGACCCTGCTGCGCTGCGTCAACGCCCTGGTCCCGATCGACCGCGGTTCGATCCGCGTCGAGGGGCAGGAGGTCCACGATCCCAAGGTCGACAAGCTGGAACTGCGCAAGAAGGTAGGAATGGTGTTCCAGCAGTACAATCTCTTCCCGCATCGCACGGCGCTGCAGAACATCATGATGGCGCCGACGATGGTTCTGAAGCGACCGAAGGACGAGGTCGAGGCGCTGGCGCGGCGACTGCTGCGCAAGGTGCGGCTCGAGGGCAAGGAGGACGCTTATCCGGGCGAGCTTTCCGGCGGCCAGCAGCAGCGCGTGGCGATCGCCCGCTCGCTGGCCATGCAGCCCGACGTGATGCTCTTCGACGAGGTCACGGCCGCGCTCGATCCTGAGACGGTCAAGGAGGTGCTGGTCACCATCCGCGAACTCGCGGAAGAGGGCATGACCTGCATGATCGTCACCCATGAGATGGGTTTCGCGCGCGAGATCGGCGACGAGATCTACTTCACCGATCGCGGGGTCATCGTCGAGCACGGCTCTCCGGAGACATTCTTCACCGAGGCGTCGGATCCGCGGACCCGCGCCTTCCTCAGCCAGATCCTCTGACAGGCGGAACGAACCATGAGATCGACGACCGACACGGCCCTCTGGAAGACGGCGGAGCGCCATCTCGTGCGCTACGGTCATCATTTCCAGCCGGCGATCATCGCCAGCGCGCAGGGCGCGTTCATGACCACGACCGATGGTCGGCGCCTGCTCGACTTCGCGTCGGGCCAGATGAGCACGATCCTCGGCCACAGCCATCCCGAGATCACCGCCGTCATCCGCGAGCAGGCCGGCGAACTGGTCCATCTCTACAGCCAGCTGCTGTCGCGGCCGGTGATCGCGCTCGCCGAGAAGCTGGCGGAGATCGCGCCAGGCGCGCTTGAGCGGGTGCTGCTGCTCTCCACCGGCGGCGAGTCCAACGAGGCGGCGCTGCGCATGGCCAAGACTGCGACCGGCGGCTACGAGGTGCTGGCGCTGTCGCGCTCCTGGCACGGCGTGACGCAGGGGGCCGCGTCGGTTACCTACAACAGCAGCCGGCACGGGCATGGCCCGGCGATGCCGGGATCCTTCGTCCTGCCGGCGCCCACGCCTTATCGACCGCGTTTCCAGAAGGGCGAGGACTACGACTGGGAGGCCGAGCTCGACTACGGCTTCGAGCTCTACGATCGCCAGTCCACCGGCGCCCCCGCGGCGATCATCCTGGAATCGATCCTGTCCTCGGGCGGCGTGATCGTCCCTCCGGAGGGCTATCTCAAGGCGGCTGCTGAGCGGGCGCGCCGGCGCGGCATGCTTGTCATCGTCGACGAGGCGCAGACCGGGCTCGGGCGTACCGGACGGCTGTTCGACAGCAGCTATGACGGCATGGTCCCGGATTTCGTGACCCTGTCGAAGACGCTAGGGGCCGGGCTGGCGCTCTCCGCGGTGATCACGACGGCCGAGATCGAGCAGCGCTGCTTCGAGCGCAAGTTCCATTTCTACACAACGCATGTTTCGGACCCGCTGCCCGCGGCCGTCGGACTGAAGGTGATCGAGATCATCCTGCGCGATCGGCTGGCCGATCGCGCGCTCGCAGCCGGCGCGCGGCTTAGATCAGGATTCGAGTCGATCATGCAGCGACACGAGCAGGTCGGCGACGTGCGCGGCCGCGGTCTGTTGATGGGGATCGAGCTGGTGAAGGACCGGCGCAGCAAGGACCCGGCGCCGGATCTCGCCCAGCGCGTGATGGCGCGCTGCCTCGAGCTGGGGATGTCGACCAGCGTGATCCGCGGCACCTGGGGCGTGTTCCGGATCGCGCCGCCGATCACGATCACCGACGACGAGATCGACCTCGGACTCTCCATATTCGAGCAGGCGATGGCGGAAAGCCTCGGGTAGCCGCGGCGGCACAGGCCCGGATTGTTGCCCCGCGCATCGCCGATCACCATAATCGCGCGCAGGGATGGAATGGGGCCGTAGTGACATGATCTCCGACGACGATGGGCAGAGCGCGACCGACGTCGAAGCACTGATCACCGCGCGCTTCGCCTCCCTGAGCCCGCGTCTGCAGCAGGCCGCGAGGTTCTTGGTCGACAATCCCGGTCAGATCGCGATGCGGTCGATGCGTGCCATGGCGACGGCCGCGAAGGTCGATCCGTCGACGATGGTCCGTCTCGCGCAGGAGCTCGGTTTCGGCGGCTATGCCGCGATGCGCGAGCAATATCGACGCAAATTCCTCGTCGACGAGGGAGCGTGGACCGGCCGTGCGAAGCGCGTTCGCGGCCGCAAGGAGGCGATCGGGGCGGGACCTCTCGTGCGCGAGTTCCTCGAGCAGAACCGGCAGAATCTGGACGGCACGCTATCGCAGGACACGGTGGCCGCGCTCGAACGGGCCTGTGCGATCGTCCGGGCGTCGCGATCGCTCTACGTCGTCGGGCTCAGAAGCCTGTTCCCGGTCGCGTTCTCCTTCCATTACGCGCTGCGATTGTTCTCCGGGCGGACGATACTGCTCACCGGAACGGGTGGCACATTCGCCGACGATCTCCGGCTCGCCGGCCAGGAGGACGCGCTGCTGGTGTTCAGCTATCGACCCTATGCGCGCGATGCGCTCACGGCGGTGCGCTTCGCGCGAAGCGAGAACCTCAAGGTCATCGCCGTGACCGACAGCCGCCTGTCGCCGGCGGCGCGGATGGCGGATATCGCGGTCGTCGTCTCGAACGCGTCGACCTCGCTCCTGCCGACCATCGTGCCGTTCATGGCGGTCGCGGAAATTCTCGCAACCTTGCTGGTCAGCGGGGCGGGAGAGGAAGCCATGCGCCAGATCGAGCGCAGCGAGAAGCAGCTGGGCACATTCCGCGTCTACGAAGACGATACCCGGCCGAAGCGGGGCGGCGCGGCGCGCTGATCGATTCAGGCGGCCTGTTGAAGCACCGCGTCGACCGCGTCGCCGAGACGCTCGACGATCTGCTGGATATGCCCGGAGTCGATGTTGAAGGGAGGGGCCAGCATCACCTGGTCGCCGACGCTGCCGTCGATCAGTCCCGAAGTCGGATAGCAGAGCAGGCCGTGGTCCAGCGCGGTCTCCTTCAGCCGCGCGGCCAGCCGCGCGTCCGCCGGGAACGGCTCCTTGGTCGCGCGGTCGCGGACGAACTCCATCGACAGGAACAGACCCCGTCCGCGGATGTTGCCGACATGGCGATGGTTGCCGAAGCGTTCCTCGAGTGCGTCGCGCAACTCGTGCCCACGATGCACGACGTTCTCGAGCAGCCGCTCGTCGCGGACCGCCTTCTGGACGGCAAGCGCGGCCGCGCAGGCGGAGGCATGACCGGTATAGGTGTGGCCATGCTGGAAGAACCCGGAGCCGCCGACGATCGAGTCGAAGATCCTGCGGCTCGCAAGGACTGCGCCGATCGGCTGGTAGCCGCCGCCCAGCCCCTTGGCCACGATCGCGATGTCGGGCACGATCCCTTCCTGCTCGCAGGCGAACAAGGTTCCGGTGCGGCCCATGCCGCACATGACCTCGTCGAGGATCAGCAGCACGCCGTAGCGGTCGCAGATCTGGCGTATGCGCGCGAAATAGCCGGGAACGGGCGGGACGCATCCCAGCGTGGCACCGCCGACGGTCTCGGCGACGAAGCACATCACCGTCTCGGGTCCCAGGCGCAGGATCTCGGCCTCCAGTTCGTCCGCCACGCGCAACCCGTAGGCCTCTTCGCTTTCCCCGTCCCTGCGGTCGCGATAGGCGTAGCAGGGCGAGATATGGGACACCGGAACGAGCAGGGATTCATAGATCCTGCGCCGCCAGACATTGCCCCCGGTCGCCAGCGCCCCGAGCGTGTTGCCATGATAGCTCTGTCGGCGCGCGACGATGCGGCTGCGCGCGTGGTCGCCGCGCTCGACATGGTACTGGCGCGCTAGCTTGAGCGCTGCTTCGAGCGACTCCGATCCGCCGGAAGTGAAATAGACGCGGTCGAGGTCGCCCGGCGCCGACTCGGCGAGCAGCGCGGCCAGTTCCTCGACCGGCTCCGCGGTAAAGAAGCCGGTGTGGACGAAGGCGAGCCGTCCGACCTGTTCCTGGAGCGCCGTGATCACGGCCGGATGGCTATGGCCGAGGCAGCTGACCGCGGCACCACCGGACGCGTCCAGGTAGCGGCTGCCCTGCGCGTCCACGATGTAGGGGCCGTCGCCTGCGACGGCGACGCGCATGCCTGACTTCGGCATCCGGTGAAAGACATGCTCCGAGCGGTGCTTGCGGGTTTCTTCGAGCGGCATCGTTTGACCTCCGGTCGGCGCTACGCGCGATGGCGCGGGCGGTCGCGGCGCCCCAATTGCCGCCCCCCACGGATCGTCTATGCAACAATAGTTGCAACGATTGACACTATCAATCGAATGATGCGAGGCTCCCGCTCAAGCGATGGGAGCAAAGGCGATGCAGGGGACATTCAGCGATCAGGTGGTGGTCGTGACGGGCGCGGCGCAGGGCCTGGGCCTTTCGATCGCCAGGAAATTCGCGGATGCCGGCGCCATCGTCTTCATGACGGACATCCAGGCGGCGAAGCTCGAAGCCGCGGCGGCGGCGGTCGCTTCATCCGGCGCGCGCGTGCATGCGGTCGCGGTGGACGGCGCCGACCCGGTAGCGCTCGCCGACCTGAGGGCGGCGATCGCGCGCGACGCAGGCGGGCGGCTCGACGTGCTGGTGAACAACGCGGGTGGATGGCGCTACGCCACCGCGGCCGAAATCTCGGTTCCGGACTGGGCATGGACGTTCCGCGTCAACGTGGACACGATGTTCTTCACCACCCAGGCCTTGATGGATCTGATGATCGCCCGGCGCTATGGCCGCATCGTCAATGTCGCGTCGTCGGACGCGTATCGTCCCAAGGTCAAGCTGCCGCACTACGCGGCCGCGAAGGCGGCGGTGGTGTCCTTGACCAAGTCGCTGGGCGAGGAACTCGCGCCGCACGAAGTGCTGGTGAACGGCGTGAGTCCCGGCGCGATGCTGACCGAGACGGCGCGCGGACAGGACTGGCTCGCCGAGCGCATCCGCCAGATTCCGGTCCGGCGCGCGGCAGAGCCCGACGAGATGGCCGACCTGATCATGTTTCTCGCGTCGCCGCAGAATCGTTTCATGGTCGGCGAGACCGTGATCGCAAATGGCGGATTGCTGATGGTCTGACCCATCGGCGGCCGTCCGTAACAGCAATCACTCAAACCCAGGGAGCTTAGATCATGCCGAGACCCACGCATCCCACGCTTCGAACCGTCTCGCGTCGCGCGGCCCTTCTGTCGGGTGCCGCCGCGGCTGGACTCCTCTCCGCGCCGGCGGTGCTGCGCGCGCAGTCGAAGCCCTCGCAGCTTGTCGTGGCGACGGGCGGCGGCAAGCTCGACGACGCCTACAAGCAGACCGTTTTCAAGGCCTTCACCCAGAAGACCGGCATTCCCATCGTCACCACCGCGAATCCTCCCGCCAAGCTCAAGTCGATGGTCGAGCAGAAGGCGGTCGAGTGGGACGTGATGCAGGGACCGGCGGAGAATTTTATCGTCCACGGCCGGGACGGCCTTTTCGAGAGGATCGACTACGGCGTCGTCAGCAAGGCCGGACTGCTGGACGGGGTGGCGCATGACCATTTCCTGCTCACCGACATCGCCGCGTATCATATCGCCTGGAACACGCGGAACCTGAAGGGGCCGGCGCCGAAGACCTGGGCGGATGTCTGGGCGTATTCCGGCCGTATCGGTCTGTGGAAGCGGCCCTTCCAGACCCTCGAGGTCGCCCTCATGGCCGACGGCGTGCCGATCGATAAGCTTTATCCGCTCGACATCGAGCGTGGACTCAAGAGCCTCGAGCGAATCAAGGCGAAGCTGGCCTGGTGGGAGCGTGGGGCCCAGGGCGGCCAGGTCTTCATCGACGGCGAGGTGGATGTCGGCGCGATCTGGAACGGACGGGTCCACGAGCCCAAGCTCAATGGCGCGCCGGTCGATTTCCACTTCAACCAGGCGGTCCTCGTCAACGACGCGTGGGCGATCCCGAAAGGGGCGAAGAACCTGCGATGGTCGATGGAACTGATCGCGTTGAACATGACCGCCGAGATCCAGGCCGCCTACAGCCGGGTGATCCCGTACGGACCGGTGAATGCGGACGCGATCCGGCTCCTCGACGCCAAGACGCTCGCCAGCCTGCCTTCGATCGAGCCAGGATATGCGAAGGGCAGGCTGCTCGACCTCGCCTTCTGGGCCGACAACGGGCCGCAGACCGTGGATCGCTTCAACAAGTGGCTTCTGTCCTGATCGGCAGGGTGGCGCTCGGCGGACCGGAGAGGCACGAGATGGCGCGGGTCAATGGCTGATCGCATGCCGAACGCGGGTGGCGGGGGGTGGCGCATCTCCAGGCGATACGCCTGGCTGTTGCTGCCTCCCGCGCTCTTTCTCGCGATCTTCTTCCTGTGGCCGCTCGCGCGGGTGGTCGTGCGCGGTTTCGTCGACCCGGCGCCGGGGCTGTCCAATTATCGCGAGATTTTCGGCAACCAGATCTACTGGCGGGTGATCTGGAACACGATCGAGACATCCGCGATCGTGACGCTGCTCTGCCTGCTGATCGCCTATCCCATCGCTCTCGCCATCGCCGCCGCGCGGGGCGCCAAGCTCAAGCTCCTCGCCGCCCTGGTCATCATCCCGCTGTGGACGAGCGTGGTCATCCGCTCTTACGCGTGGATGGTGGTTTTCCAGCGCCGTGGCGTCCTGAACGAGGCGATCGGCTCCGTGCGCGCCGCGTTCGGCGATCCGCATATGCCGATTCAGTTCCTTCCAGGAACGCTGGCGGTCAATGTCGGCATGATCCACATCATGCTGCCCTTCATGATCCTGCCGCTCGTCGCGAACATGCGCGGCATAGATCCCCGCCTGATGCGCGCCGCCGAGGTGATGGGAGCAAGTCCGACCCAGGCCTTCCTGCGGATATTCCTGCCGCTGTCCCTGCCCGGGATCATGGCGGGTTCGGCGCTCGTATTCATGATGTCGCTCGGCTTCTATGTCACGCCGGCGCTGCTCGGAGGTCCGCGTCACATGATGGCCGCGGTCCTCATCGAACAGCAGGCGAACCAGCTCCTGAACTGGGGACTGGCGTCGGCGCTCGCCACGCTGCTTCTGGTCGTCACGCTCGCGATATATCTGGTGCATACGCGCGTCGCGGGCGCGACCGGCGGGATCGCCCGCGCATGACGGTGGCAGTCCCGACATCGCTGCGCGCGGTGCGTGCGTTGCGTGGCGCGTTCGTCGCGCTGGCGCTGGCATATCTGATGCTGCCGAATCTCGTCGTGATCCCGCTCTCGTTCAGCGCGCAGGAATATCTCAGCTTTCCGCCGAGCGGATTCTCCACGAAATGGTACGCGCGCCTGTTCGCCAACCGAAGCTGGGTCGATGCCGCGGTCAACAGCCTGCTTATCGGCATTCCGACGGCGGGCCTGTCGATGGCACTCGGAACCCTCGCGGCGCTGGCGGTCGTCCGCGGGGGGATGCGGCGCGCATCGCTTGCCTCTGCGATCGTCGTCGCGCCGATGATGCTGCCGCATGTGATTCTCGCCATCGGCCTCTATCCGATCATGCTGGAACTCGGAATGCTGCGCAGCCACGCGGCCGCCGTGATCGCCCATACGGTCGTGGGGCTGCCGCTCGTGTTCGTGACGGTCGCCGCGGCGCTGCGCGGTCGCGATGGGACCATGGAACTGGCGGCGATGACGCTCGGGGCGACGCCGTGGCAGGTGTTCTGGAAGATCACCTTTCCGCTGATCCTGCCGGGCATCGCGGTCGGGGGCATCCTCGCCTTTGCCTCGTCGTTCGACGAATTGATGCTGTCGCTGTTCCTGACGGGGGCCAACACGCGGACGTTACCGCGTCTGATGTGGGAGCAGATGTCGGATTTCCTGACCCCGGTGATCGCGGCTGCGGCCAGCCTGATCGTGCTCTTCTCGCTCGTGCTCCTGCTGGCGGTATCCCTGCTGGAGCGTCGGCCGAGACGGACCTCGGAGGGGCAGGCATGACCGCGCGCGGGGCGACGCTCGTCATCGGGGGCCTGACCAAGTCCTATGGGAGCCAGGTCGCGCTGCATCCGACGGAACTCTCGATCTCTCCCGGGGAATTCTTCTCGCTGATCGGGCCGTCGGGGTCGGGAAAGTCGACGCTTCTGGGGTGCATCGCGGGTTTCCTCGAGCCCAGCGGCGGGCGCATCCAGGTCGACGGGCGGGACATCGGGGCGGTGCCGCCGTATCGGCGGAACATCGGCATGGTGTTCCAGAACTACGCCCTGTTCCCCCACATGACCGTCTTCGAGAACGTCGCGTTCCCGCTGCGCCTGCGCCGGATCCCGGCCGCGGACCTGCGCGCGCGGGTCCATCGGATGCTCGATACGGTCAGGCTGTCCGCGTTCGCGGACCGGTCGCCGGCGCAACTGTCCGGCGGGCAGCAGCAGCGCGTCGCGCTGGCGCGCGCCGCGGTCTACGATCCGCAGGTCCTGTTGATGGACGAGCCCCTCGGCGCGCTCGACAAGAACCTGCGCGAGGAGATGCAGCACGAGATCCGGCGCTTCCATGCCGCGCTGGGAACCACGATCGTCTACGTCACCCACGACCAGGACGAGGCGGCGACGATGTCCGATCGGATCGCGATCATGCGGGACGGTCGGATCGTCCAGGTCGGCCCGCCGCGCGCGCTGTACGAAAATCCCTGCAACGCCTTCGTGGCCGGCTTCCTGGGCGAGGCCAATCTCTTCGACGTCCGGTCCCTGCGTCATGTGTCCGGTGCGAGGGTCGTGGCGATCACCGCCGACGGGCTCGAGATCCCCGCCCTCGGCGCCGGACCGGAGGCAAGCGGCGGGCAGGGGCTGGCCGTGTGCATCCGGCCCGAGGCCATCTCGATCGCGGCGCGCGACGGCGCGAGCGGCGGAATCGCTGGGCGGGTAGAGGACGTGATCTTCACCGCGGGCGCCATCCGATACCGGGTCGCCGCAGGCGCCGCGCGCTTGGTCGTGCGCCGACCGCTCGAACGCAATGCGCGCCAGCTGGCGATCGGCGACGAGGTGGTCCTGTCGCACCTGCCCGAAGACACATTGATCATCAGGAAGGAATGAAACCGATGGCTCTGCTGCAGGACAAGGTCGCGCTGATCACCGGGTCCGGGGATGGGATGGGACGCGCACACGCGTTGCTACTGGCCGAACGAGGGGCGGACATCGTCGTCCACGACATCAACAAGGCGATGGCAGAAGAGACGGCGGAGCGCGTGCGCAGCCTCGGTCGTCGCGCGCAGGCGCATGTCTGCGACATCGCCGATATCGCGGCGGTGCGCGCGATGGTTTCCGAGGCCCAGGCGTCGCTCGGGCGCATCGACATCCTTGTCAACAACGCCGGCTATGGGCAGCGCGCCGAGACCCATGAGATCAGCGAGCGGGATTTCGACAGGATGATGGCCGTCCATGTGAAGGGCTCGTTCTTCGCTGCGCAGGCGGTGGTTCCCGCCATGAAGGAGCGGCGCTGCGGCAAGATCGTCAACGTCTCGTCGATCTGGGGGATGGCCGGCGCGCCGGTCGCGCCCCATTACTGCGCGGCCAAGGCGGCCCTGCTGGGACTGACGAAGTCCTGGGCCAAGGAGCTCGCGCCCTGGAACATCCATGTGAACGCGCTTGCGCCCGGCGGCGTCAAGTCGGGAGGACCGGTGAAACTGGACAATCTCGACGTCTTGCGGGCGAAGGAGGCGCGCGTCCCTCTGAAGCGCTACGCCGAGACCATCGAGATGGCCTATGCGGTCGCCTATCTGGTTTCGCCCGAGGCGGATTTCGTGACCGGTCAGGTGATCAGTCCGAACGGCGGCGAGACGATCGTCGGCTATTGAGCGGAGGGTAAGGCGATGCAGAGGAATTCCGCCAGCATGGATGGCAAGGTCGCATGGATCACGGGTTGCGGGCGCGGCATGGGGCGCGCCCATGCGCTGCTGCTCGCCGAGCGTGGCGCCGACATCGTCGTCCATGATGTCCTCGCCGACGAGGCGCGGGAGACGGCCCACCGGATCGAGGCGATGGGAAGGCGGGTCTTGATCTCCAACGCCGACGTCGCGGATCCGGCGGCGATGCGTGCGCTCGCCGCAGAAGCCGAACGGGCGTTCGGCAAGATCGACGTTCTGGTCAACAACGCCGGCATCGGCCAGCACCGGTCGATCGAGGAGATCACGATCGAGGATTTCGACCGCATGTTCGCGATCCACGTCAAAGGGTCGTTCTTCTGCGGCCAGGCCGTCATCCCCGGCATGAAGGAGCGACGCTACGGCAAGATCGTCAACATCTCGTCGATCTGGGGCATGAACGGGGCGGATACAGCGTCGCATTACTGCGCCGCCAAGACCGCGCTGCTCGGCCTCACCAAAGCCTGGGCCAAGGAACTCGCGCCCTGGAACATCCATGTCAACGCGGTCTGCCCCGGCGGCGTG
>JBIKXN010000409.1:0-3713 GCA_044355765.1 Alphaproteobacteria bacterium | reverse complement strand
GGGCCTGGCGCCAGAAGCGGAACGAGTGGCCCTCGCGCGCCTGGACCGCGAGGGCGACGTTGTCGAGCGCCGAGTAGTCCATCAGCAGCTGCGCGATCTGGAAGCTGCGCGCCAGTCCGCGCCGCAACCGCGCCGGGGGCCCCAGCCGACCGATATCCTCGCCGGCGAATTCGATGCGCCCCGAGTCGGGTCGGATCTCGCCGACGAGCTGTCCCACGGCGGTCGTCTTGCCGGCGCCGTTCGGCCCGATCAGCGCGTGCACCTCGCCCTCGGCGATGTCGAGCGAGAGGTGATCGGTGGCGCGCAGGCCGCCGAAGCTCTTGACCAGATCGGTGGCGCGCAGCAGCGTCGTGGCCATGGCGCCCGTCACTCGAGCTTGCGGCGCAGCCAGCCATAGAGGCCGCCGCGTCCGAACAGGACGACCAGGATGAGCAGCATGCCGATGACGAACATCTTGTGCTCGCCCCAGCCGGGGATGCGGCCGAGAAGGTCCTCGAGCACGGTGATGGTGATCGCGCCGAGGACCGGGCCGAACAATGTGCCGGCGCCGCCCAGAATGACCATAACCATCATCTCCCCGGACTTGGTCCAGTAGAGCATGTCCGGGCTGACGAACCTGGCCTGGTTGGCCATCAGCGCGCCGGCGAGCGCGCCGCCCATGCCGGCGACCACGAAGGCGACCAGCTTATAGCGATAGGCGTCGATGCCGATCGCCGCCATGCGCCGCTCGTTCTGGCGGATGCCGCCGAGAACCATCCCGAAGCGCGATCCGACGATGCGGTGCGCCGCCCACAGCGACAGCAGCAGGATCGCGAGGACCACGTAGTAGAAGACGGTGTCGTCGCGCATGTCGAGGCCCGGGATGCTGTTGCGGCGGCGTACGGTCATGCCGTCATTGCCGCCGTACTGGCTCAGCGACGAGAACAGGAAGAACAGCATCTGCGCGAAGGCCAGCGTGATCATCAGGAACTGGACGCCCGCGGTCCGCAGCGACAGCGCGCCGATCGCCGCCGCCAGGATGGCGCCGACCAGCATCGCGGCGGGGATCGTCACCAGGAACTGGGTCGATCCGGGGATGAGGCCGAAGATCGGCTCCGAGGTCTGCCAGTGCCGGAACAGGATGCCGACCGTATAGCCGCCGATGCCGAAGAACGCGGCATGGCCGAAGCAGGCGAGCCCGCCATACCCAAGGATCAGGTCGAGGCTGACCGCAGCGAGCGCGTAGATGAGCATGCGCGTCGCCAGCGAGACCCAGGCCGGATCGCCAGCGAGGGACGCGAGGGTCGGCAGGGCGAGCAGGAGCGCGAGCACCAGCAGCCCGAGCCAGCGCATGGTGCGGGGCGTCTCATGCATGGGCGGGCAGCAGCCCCTTGGGCTTCACCAGCAGGACGATGGCCATCAGCAGATAGACGCCGAGCGACGACAGGCCGCCGCCGAGCATGTCCGCCGCGGAAGCCTCCATGAAGGTCTTGAGCCAGGGCGGCACCACGGCGCGCAGCGCGGTGTCGACGAGGCCGACGACCATCGCGGCCAGGAAGGCGCCGCGGATCGAGCCGAGCCCGCCGATGACGACGACCACGAAGGTGAGGATCAGTATCTGCTCCCCCATTCCGACCTGCACCGTGTAGACCGGTCCGGCCATCAGGCCGGCCAGCCCAGCGAGCAGCGCGCCCAGTCCGAAGACGACCGTGTAGAGGGTCCTGACATCGACGCCCAGCGCGCGCACGATGTCGCGGTGGGTGGAGCCGGCGCGCACGAGCATCCCGATACGGGTATGCGAGATGAGCAGGTAGAGGCCCAGCGCGACGGCGAGGCCGACGACGACGATCGCCAGTCGATAGATCGGGTAGGGGACGCCCGGCACGATCTCGATCGCGCCGTCGAGCAGCGGCGGGATCTTCACGTAGAGAGGCCGCTGGCCGAAGATCAGGGAGAAGACCTCGTTCATGCACAGCGAGAGACCGAAGGTCGCCAGCACCTGATCGAGATGGTCGCGCGCGTAGAGCCGACGCATCACCGCGGCCTCCATCGCCATTCCGGCGACGGCGGCGCCGCCGATCCCCGCGATCAGCGCCAGGACATAGGATCCGGTCTTCGAGACGGTGTAGGCGGTCAGGAATGCCCCGACCATGTAGAGCGAGCCGTGGGCGATGTTGATCACGCCCATGATGCCGAAGATGAGAGTCAGCCCCGCCGCCAGCAGGAACAGCATCACGCCGAGCTGAAGCCCGTTGAGCGTCTGTTCGACCGCGAGACTGAGCACGTGCGCGCGCCGTCTTGGGACTGGTGCCGGGAATGGGGCGGATGCGGAGCCCGGGCGGATGCCGGGCCCCGCACGCTGCTCAGAGCTTGCAGTCCTTGGCGAACGCGTCGCCATGGCCGGTCAGGATCTTGCTGACCGTCTGCAGCGACAGGCTGCCGTCGGCGTTCTTGACCGGGCGGACATGGTACCAGTCCTGGACCGGGTGCTGGTTCGGACCGAACTTGAAGTCGCCGCGGATCGACTTGAAGTCGGCCTTGCGCAGTTCCGCGGCCACCCGGTTCACGTCGTCCGTGCCGACGACCTTGAGCGCGGCGGCCAGCGCCTGTGCCGTATCCCAGCCCTGGCCGGCATAGACGCTGGGGGTGCGGTTGTAGCGACGCTGGAAGGCGGCGACGAATTCCTTGCTTTCGGGATTGTCGAAATCGGCGTTCCACTTCGCGCCGATGTTGAGGCCCAGCGCGATCTCGCCCACGGCCTGCAGCGTGGCGATGTCGAGGGTGGGTTCCGCGCCGACCATCGGGATCGTGCCCATCAGACCCGCCTGGTGGTACTGCTTGAGGAAGGCGATGCCGAGGCCGCCGGGATGGAATTGGTAGACCACGTCGGGCTTCGCGGCGCGGATGCGCGCCATCTCGGCCGCGAAGTCGGTCTGGTCCATCTTGGTGTAGACCTCCTCGACGATGTTGCCCTTGAACAGACGCTTGAAGCCTGCGACCGCGTCCTTGCCCGCCTGGTAGTTGGCGGCCAGCGCGAAGGCGTTCTTGAAGCCGAGCTTGTTGGCGAGTTCGCCCGCGCTCTCGTGCAGCGCGTCGTTCTGCCAGGAATAGACGAAATAGTTCTTGTGGCATTCCTTGCCGGCGAGGTTCGACGGGCCCGCGTTAGGGCTCAGATAGAGGGCGCCGGCGTCGACGACGTCGGGAACCACAGACACGGCGACGTTCGAGAAGACGATGCCGGTTACGATCTTGATCCGCTCGGTCTTGAGGAAGCGGTCCACGATCTGCTTGCCCTGGCCCGGACGCAGACCGTCGTCCTCGATCAGGACCTGGACCGGCACGCCGCCGAGCTTGCCGCCCTCGCGCTCGACCGCCAGCATGAACGCGTCGCGGATGTCCTGGCCGAGATAGCCCGCAGGACCCGACAGGGTCGTTACCATGCCGATCTTGACCTGGGCCTGGGCTTCGACGGCGCCGAGTGCCCCGAGGGCGAAAGCGGCGCCGAGGATTGAACGTGCGAGCGTCATGACGTGCGGCTCCCTTGGATCGTTGAGCGAGGCGCCGGAGCGGTGGGCAAGGACCCACCCCGATCTCGCGGCGAATTGCTGCCGACGCTATCAGCGGCGCCGGTGCAGCGGCAAGTGAGCAGGGGCCTGACGCGCGGATTTAGGCTTCGCCGACAGGCTCGCCCGGCCCGGGCCCGGCCGCGGCTCAGGACGCGGCGGCGGCCGGCG
>JBIKXN010000408.1:0-3723 GCA_044355765.1 Alphaproteobacteria bacterium | reverse complement strand
GGGGAGGCCGGCACGGATGGCCGCGGCCTTGTCCAAGGACCCGCGGCGTCGGATCGTAGCGGCTGTCGGAGAGGGCAGGCCAGCGTCGCGCTGCGGCGGCCCGCTTCTCGATGAGCGGGAACCGCGCGATCAAGCCCATGCAGCGCCGGCAGAAGACCGGGATCGTGGCCCCGGCCCGGATGGGCGCTCATCGCAAGACATCGCTCCACGGTAACGAGGCGCAAACCTGCCCCCCTGCGCGTTCGCGCGGCAGATCCGGTGGCGGCCGGCGATCGGGCCTCTCCCGCGCGAAGGCGTAGGGTGATATCAAGATGGGCATGGGTCCGGCCTCCGCGGCATCCGCCGCGATCGCCCTGCAGGGCGTCTCGATCTCGTTCCGCCTCGCCGAAGGCGGAGCCTACGACGCGGTGGCGCGCAGCGACCTCGCTGTGGCGCCCGGCGAGTTCGTCGCCGTGGTCGGACCGACGGGGTGCGGGAAATCGACGCTGCTCAACGTTGCGGCCGGTCTGCTCGCGCCATCGACCGGGCATGCGGCGATCTTCGGGACCCGGCTCGAGGGTCTGAACGCCAAGGCGGGCTATCTCTTCCAGCAGGACGCGCTGATGCCGTGGAAGACCGCGCTCGACAATGTCGCGGTGGCGCTCGAACCGCGCGGCGTGCGGCGCGCCGAGGCGCTGGAGCAGGCGCGCGACTGGCTCGGGCGCGTCGGTCTTTAGGCCTTCTCCGGCCGCTATCCGCATATGCTCTCGGGCGGGCAGCGCAAGCGCGTGGCGCTTGCCCAGACGCTGATCCGCGATCCGGAGATCCTTTTGATGGACGAGCCCTTCGGCCCGCTCGACGCCCAGACGCGCCAGATCATGGGCAACCTGCTGCTCGATCTCTGGTCGCGCGACCGCAAGGCGGTGATGTTCGTGACCCACGACCTCGAGGAGGCGATCGCGCTGGCCGACCGCGTGGTGGTGATGTCGGCAGGGCCCGCGGCGACGATCGTCGGCGATTTCCCGGTCGATCTGGGCCGGCCGCGCGACATCGCCGAGATCCGCACCGAACCGGCGTTCCACGCCATCCACAAGGCGATCTGGACGACGTTGCGCGGCGAGGTGCAGCGCGCCTATGCCCGCGGCGAAGGACGAACGGCATGAACCGCGCGACGCTCCTCGTCCTGCAATTGGCCGTCGGCCTGGCGATGCTGGCGATCTGGCATGTGCTGACCACGGTGCCGATCGGCGGACGGAAGCTGCTCGACCCGTTCTTCTTCTCGACGCCGCTCGATGTGCTGGCGCGCGTCTGGAAGGATTTCTACACCGGTACGATCTGGCGCCATCTCGGCATCACCCTGCTGGAGACGGTGCTGGCCTTCGTCTTCGGTTCGATCGGCGGGATCGTCTTCGGCTTCGTCTTCGCGCGCGGCGAGATCGTCGCCGCGGTGTTCGATCCCTACATCAAGGCGGCCAATGCGCTGCCGCGCGTCGTTCTGGCGCCGATCTTCGCGCTGTGGTTCGGGCTCGGCATCTGGTCGAAGGTGGCGCTGGGCTTCACGCTGGTGTTCTTCATCGTGTTCTTCAACGTCTACCAGGGCGTGCGCGAGGTCAGTCCGACCATCCTCGCCAATGCGCGCATGCTCGGCATGAACGAACGCCAGCTCATGCGCCATGTCTACTGGCCGGCGGCGCTCACCTGGATGTTCTCGTCGCTGCACACGGCGGTCGGCTTCGCGCTGGTCGGCGCGGTGGTCGGCGAGTATCTCGGCTCGGCGGCCGGCCTCGGCTACAAGATCCACGAGGCGGAGAGCGTCTTCGACGTGACCGGCGTCTTCGCCGGCATGATGATCCTCGCCGTCTTCGTCATCTTCATCGACGCCGTCGTCACCGCGATCGAGAGGCGCCTGCTTGTCTGGCGACCCGGAACGCAGTCGACGACGGCACAGGGCTGATCCAACGAGGGGAGGGACGTACATGGCATTCAGGAACATCGCGTTGGCGGCGCTGGCCGCTCTGGGGCTCGCCGTCGGCCATGCCGGCGCGCAGACGCTGGAAAAGCCGAGACTGACTCTCGGCGTCGGCGGCAAGCCGCTGCTCTACTACCTGCCGCTGACGATCGCCGAGACGCGCGGCTTCTTCCGCGAGGCCGGGCTGCAGGTCGAGACCAACGACTTCGGCGGCGGCTCGCGCGCGCTGCAGGCGCTGCTCGGCGGGTCGGTCGACGTCGTCACCGGCGCCTACGAGCACACGATCCGCATGCAGACCAAGGGTCAGGACGTGCGCGCCGTGCTCGAACTCGGCCGTTTCCCGGGCATCGTGCTCGCGGTCCGCAAGGACAAGGCCGCGCAGATCCGCACGCCCGCCGACCTCAAGGGCATGAAGATCGGCGTGACCGCGCCGGGATCGTCGACCAATTTCTTCGTCAACTTCCTGATGGCGAAGTCCGGGGCGAACCCGAAGGATGCCGCCTTCATAGGCGTCGGCACGGGGCTGAGCGCGGTCGCCGCGATGAAGCGCGGCGAGATCGATGCGATCTCCAATCTCGATCCCGTCATCTCCAAGCTGGAGGCGGACGGCGACATCGTGATCATGGCGGATACCCGCACGGAGGCCGGGACGCGCGCGATCTTCGGTGGCTCGAACCCCGCCGCGGTCGTCTATCTGAAGAACGACTTCATCGAGAAGAACCCGAACACGACCCAGGCGATCGTGACCGCCTTCCACAAGGCGCTGCAGTGGATCGCCGCGGCAAGCCCCGAGGACATCGCGAAGGCGGTGCCCGAAGCCTACTATCTCGGCGACCGCGAGCTCTATCTGCGCGCGGTCCGTGCGTCGGCCGAGACCTATTCGCGCACCGGCATCATCCAGCTCGAAGGCATGAAGAGCGCGCTGGGCATGCTCAAGGAATTCGACGAGGAACTGAAGGGCGTGAAGGACGAGGATCTGCCGAAGACCTTCGTCGACCGCTTCGCGAAGAAGGCCGCCGGGGGCTGATCGGAGCCTTCAGGACGCCGCGGCCTCGACCATCACCAGTTCGGTGGTCGTCGCGGCGACGATCTCGAGCGCGGCCTCGTCGCGGATGGCGAGGCCGTCGCGCGTTCCGAGGGTGACGCCGTTGACCGTGACCTCGCCGACGGCCGGGACCAGATAGGCGATCCGGTCCGGCGCGAGGAGATGGCGCAGGACCCGGCCCGGGGCCAGCGCCGCCGCGAGCACGGCCGCGTCGGCGTTGATCGGCAGCGCGTCGCCGCCGGCATCGGCGGCGCGCCCGGAGGCCAGGATCTCGAAGCGCGCGGCGCGCCCGTCCTTCGGGAAACGCCGGCTGCCCCAGCGCGGCGCGCCGCCTGCGCGATCGGGGATGATCCAGATCTGGAAGATGCGCGTCGTCACCGGTTCCAGATTGTATTCGGCATGCACGATGCCCGTGCCCGCGGACATGATCTGCACGTCGCCGGCCTCGGTACGGCCCTCGTTGCCCAGATCGTCGCGATGGGTGATCGCGCCCTCGCGCACGAAGGTCACGATCTCCATGTCGCGATGCGGATGCGGGTCGAAGCCCGAACCCGGCGCGATCGCGTCGTCGTTCCAGACCCTGAGACGCCCCCAGTTCATGCGCGCTGCGTCGCGGTAGGACGCGAAGGAGAAATGATGCCGCGCGTCGAGCCAGCCGTGATCGGCGTGGCCGAGCGTCGCGAAGGGGCGCAGTTCGATCATGTCGTTCGTCCGGCGTCAGACATGGCCC
>JBIKXN010000047.1:0-12374 GCA_044355765.1 Alphaproteobacteria bacterium | reverse complement strand
CGCGCCCAGGACCTTCAGCACCACCGCGTCGTAGATCCGGCGCCGCTGCGTCGCCGCGATCGCGCCGGCGAGCGTGAGCGCACCTGCCATCAAGGTCACGGCCGCGGTGAGCCCCGCGGCGCGCGCGATGCCGTCGAGCATCGTCTCGACCGCCGACAGGGCCTCGCGGATCCGGATCGCGGAGACGTTCGGCAGCTTCTGGACCAGCAGCTTCTCGACCGCGTCCTCGTGCGCGGGATCGACCTGCGCCGTCGCGATCCAGGTCTGCGGCGCGCCCTCGAGCGCGCCGGGCGCCAGGATCAGGGTGAAGTTGATGCCCAGCGTGCTCCAGTCGATCGCGCGCAGATTCGCGATCCGCGCGGTCAACTCGCGCCCGAGCACGTTGAGCGTGATCGTGTCCCCGACCTTGAGCCCCATGCCTGCGGCGATCTGCGAATCGAAGGACACCAGCGGCTCCCCGCTGTAGTCGGGCGGCCACCACGATCCCGCGACCACGCGCGCGTCGCGCGGCAGGTCGCGCGCATAGGTCAGGCCGCGATCCGACCCGATCACCCATTGCGCCTCGGGCGCGACCACAGCCTGCTCGACCGGCACGCCGTTGAGGCGCACGATCCGCCCGCGCAGGTTGGGCACGCGCTGGACGAAGCCGACGCCGGGCGCCGAGGCGAGCACGGCGTCGAATTCGGCGACCTGGTCGGGCTGGATGTCGATGAAGAAGAAGCTGGGCGCGATCGCCGGCAGCTGGCTGCGCAGAGCCTGCGAAAAGTTTCCATGGGCGAGCGAGATGATCGTCAGCACGGTCAGGCCGAGCCCGAGCGACAGCACGACCCCCGGCAGGTTGCCGCCGGGCCGGTGCAGATTGGCCAGCGCCAGCCGCAGCGCAGGGCTGCGCGGCGCAGGCACGGCCCGCGCGATGCCCTGGATGGCCGCGGCGGCGAGCCGGAAGAGCACGAAGCACGCCGCGGCCCCCGCGACGAAACCCGCGCCCAGCCGGCGGTCGAGCGCGGTCGAGATCGCCAGCGCCGCCAGCGCCGCGACCGCGAGCGCCGACACGACGACCACGTCGGCGCGCGGCCATGTCCGCGGCGGCACGACCAGGGCGCGGAACAGCGCCGCTGCCGGCACGTCGCGCGCGCGCGCGATCGGCCACAGCGCGAAGGCGAGCGCAGCGATCATGCCATAGGCGGCGGCGAGACCCAGCGGCGCCGCGTGGACGCCGCCCGCGACCCCCACGCCCAGCGCGCCGGACACGAAAGGCGCGGCGACGAGCGGCAGGGCGGCTCCCGCCGCGAGCCCGATCGCCACCCCGATCGCCGCCATCGCCATCACCTGCGCCAGATAGGCGGCCAGCACCATGCCGCCGGTCGCGCCGAGGCATTTCAGCGTCGCGATGGTGGCGATGCGGCCGTCGACGAAGCTGCGCACCGCGTTGGCGACGCCGACGCCGCCGACCAGCAGGGCCGTCAGCCCGACCAGGGTCAGGAACATCGCGATCCGGTCGACCCAGCGCTGCAGGCCCGGCGCGGCGTCGGCGATCGCGCGCACGCGCCAGCCGGCCGAGGGGAAGCGGGTGCGCAGATCGGCGAGGAAACGCTGCGTGTCGGCCGGATCCTCCAGCGCGACGCGGTATTGCCAGCGCACCAGGCTGCCGGGCTGCACCAGCCCGGTTCCGGCGAGGCTCTCCATGGCCACCAGGATCCGAGGCCCGAGGGTGAAGACATTGGCCCCGCGATCCGGCTCGCCATCGACGACGTCGCGAATGACGTAGTCCTGGTCGCCCAGCCGCAGCGTGCCGCCCGTCTGGAGGCCGAGCCGCACCAGGATCGCGCGCTCCACCGCCGCGCCCCACACGCCGTCGCGCCGCTCGATCGCCCGCGCGAGGTCGCCGCCCGAGGCGAGCCGAAGCCCGCCCACCAGCGGATAGGCGCCGTCCACGGCCTTGAGTTCGCTCAGCGTGCGATCCTCGCCCGCGCGCGCCATGGCGCGCATCTCGGCGACCACGCCGACGCGGCCCGACGCATCGAGATGCGCGCGCTGCTCCGGCGTCGCCTGGCGATGGGTGAAGGACAGCTCGACGTCGCCGCCCAGCAGACGACGACCGTCGTCGCCGAGGCTGCGCGACACCGCGGCCGCCAGCGAACCCACGCCGGCGATCGCCGCGACGCCCAGCGCGAGGCAGGCGATGAAGACGCGAAAGCCGCGCACGCCGCCGCGCATCTCGCGCCGCGCCAGCATCAGCGCGAGGCGCAGCGTCGCGAGCGGGGTCACGAGGACGCGCCCGCGGCGGCGTCCACCGCGTCTTCGCCCAGCCGTCCGTCCTGCATCCGCACGACGCGCGCGCAGCGTCGCGCCAGTTCGCCGTCGTGGGTGATCAGCACCAGCGTGGCGCCGCGCGCCTCGGCGAGCGCGAAGAGCAGGGTCACGATCTGCTGGCCGGTGGCGCGGTCGAGATTGCCGGTCGGCTCGTCGGCGAGCAGCAGGTCGGGCTCGACGACCAGCGCGCGGGCCAGCGCCACGCGCTGCTGCTCGCCGCCGGAGAGCTGCCCCGGATAATGCGTCAGGCGATGCGCCAGGCCCACCGCGGCGAGCGCCGCGTCGGCGCGCGCGAAGGCGTCCCGCGCACCGGAGAATTCGAGCGGCACCGCGACGTTCTCGCGCGCGGTCATGGTGGGGATCAGATGGAAGCCCTGGAAGACGATGCCGACGCGTCGACGCCGGAAGATCGCCAGCCCGTCCTCGTCGAGCGCGCCCAGATCCTGGCCCGCGATCCGCACGCCGCCCGAAGTCGCGCGCTCGAGCCCCGCCATCACCATCATCATGGTCGACTTGCCCGAGCCGGACGGCCCGACCACGGCGACGGTCTCGCCGCGCAGGACGCGCAGGTCGACGCCGCGCAGGATATTGACCTCGCCCGCCTGCGACGCAAGTTTGAGGTGGACATCGGCGAGTTCGACGATGGGATCGCGCGGCTGGATCGACATGACACGCACCGAAGATATAACGGAGAACGGATCGCCCGTGGCGCGCGATGCCGCCACGGGATATGGCCGCCGCCGCGCCATTGTCAACGCGTGCACGGTCGCGATCGGCGCCACCGGTGCGTTCGCATCCGCCGCCGCCGCCGGTCCGGCGCGGCTTCTGGTGCTCGGCGACAGCCTCACCGCGGGATATGGCCTGCCGCAGGCCGAGGCCTTCCCGACGCGGCTGCAGCAGGCGCTCGCCCGGGCCGGCCTGGCGGTCGAGGTGGTCAACGGCGGCGTCTCGGGCGACACCAGCGCCGGGGGGCTCGCGCGGCTCGACTGGATGATCGCCGACCGGCCGCCGACCCATGCGCTGGTCGCGCTGGGCGCCAATGACGGGCTGCGCGCGTTACCGCCCGAGGCGATGGAGCGCAATCTCGACCGCATACTCGCGCGGCTGCGCGAGCGCGGCGCCAAGGTGCTGCTCGCCGGCATGGCGGCGCCGCCGAATCTCGGGCGCGACTATGCCGACCGGTTCGCCGCGGTGTTCCCTGCGCTCGCCGCGCGCCATGGCGTCGCGCTCTACCCGTTCTTCCTCGACGGCGTCGCGGCGCGGCCCGAGTTCAACCAGCCCGATGGCATCCATCCCAATCCCGCGGGCGTCGCGACGATGGTGGAGCGGATCATGCCGGCGGTCCGCGCGCTGCTCGAAAGCTGACGGCGCGCCGATGTTCATCGCCGCCCAGGCCTGTGGACCGCACGACGCGCTGCGCCTCGCCGATTCCTGCGTCGCCCAGATCGGACCGGGCCATACGGCGCGCACGGGCTTCATCTATGCCACCGACGTGCTGGCAGGCGAGTTCGACGCCGTCGTCGACCGCCTGCGCCGCGGCACCGGGATCTCGACCTGGGTCGGTGCGCTCGGCATGGGGGTCGCCGCCGGCGACGGGTCTGTGTTCGACGCGCCGGCGCTCTCGGTGCTGGCCGCCGATTTCCCGGCCGGGGCGACGCGGCTGCTGGAGGCCGATGGCGGCGAGCCGCCGACCGGCCTCGCGGCGTGGACGGCCGCGCAGGGCGGCGGCGTCGCCATCGTGCATGGCGACGGCCGCGACGCGACGCTCGTCGAGCGGCTCGGCGACCTCGCGGGGCTCGCCGGCTGCTTCGCGATGGGCGGCCTCGCCTCTTCGCGCGTCGGGCCGTGCTTCCACGCAGGCAGCGCCGGGGTCGGACCGCTGTCGGGGATCGTACTGGCGCCGGCGCTGGTCGCCGCCGTCGGTTTGACCCAGGGCTGCCACCCGATCGGCGCCGAGCGCCACCGCATCACCCAGGCCGATGGCGGACTGATCGAGACGCTCGACCATCGGCCGGCGCTCGAGGTGCTGCGCGAGGATCTGGCGCGGCTGCCCGCCGGACGCCAGGCGGCGGCGGCGCGCAGCCTGCACGCGGCGCTGCCGATCGCCGGGCGCGGCGACGGCGACTATCTGGTCCGCCATCTCGTCGGCTTCGACCCCGCGAACGGGACGATCGCGATCGCTGACGATGCCGAGCCGGGGCGCGAACTGCTCTTCGTCGGCCGCGACCACGACAGCGCCGTCGCCGATCTGCGGCGCATGGCCGGACGGACGCGCGCCGCCGCTCCGCGGGCGCGCGGGGCGCTGTATTTCAGCTGCGTCGCGCGCGGGCCGCACATGTTCGAGGATCCGCCGGGCGAACTCGGCATCCTGCGCGAGGCCCTCGGCGACATTCCGCTTGCCGGACTTTTCTGCGACGGCGAGATTTTCGACGCGCGGCTCTACGGCTATACCGGGGTACTGGCGTTGCTCGCCTGACGGGCCGCGCCCGGCCCCGCGACGCAAAGGACCGCGCCATGAAGTATCGCCGTCTCGGCACCACCGATCTGGAAGTGTCCGCAATCTGCCTCGGCACCATGACCTGGGGCGTCCAGAACAGCGAGGCCGACGCGCATGCCCAGCTCGACCGCGCGGTCGACGTCCATGGCATCACCTTCATCGACACCGCGGAGATGTATCCCGTGCCGCCGACGGCGGACACGCAGGGCGCGTCGGAACGGCATATCGGCAGCTGGCTGGCACGCCGTCCGGGCATGCGCGGCCGCGTCGTCCTCGCCACCAAGGTGATCGGCGCCGGCAACAAGGTCCCGTATATCCGTGACGGCAAGGGACGGCTCGACCGCGCCGCGATCGTCGCCGCGGCGGAAGGCTCGCTGCGCCGGCTGGGCACGGATCGCATCGACCTCTACCAGACCCACTCGCCCGACCGCGCCGTCAACGCCTTCGGCCGCCTGGACTATGTCCACGACGCCAGCGGCGACGGCGCGCCGATCGACGAGACGCTGCGCGCGCTCGAGGACCTGGTCGCGGCCGGCAAGGTACGCCATGTCGGCGTCTCCAACGAAACGCCCTGGGGGCTCGCCGAGCACCTCGCGCGCGCCGAATACGCCGGTGCGCCGCGCGTGCAGTCGATCCAGAACCCGTACAGCCTGCTCAATCGCGTATTCGAGATCGGTCTCGCCGAGATGGCGATCCGCGCGCGCTGCGGGCTGCTCGCCTATTCGCCGCTGGCGATGGGCGTATTGTCGGGCAAGTACCTGGGTGGCGCGCGGCCGGCCGCCGCGCGGCTGACGCTGTTCGAGCGCTTCAAGCGCTACGAAAAACCGCGCCAGGAACCCGCGACCGCGGCCTATGTCGCGCTGGCCCGCGAGGCCGGGCTCGATCCCGCCGCCATGGCGCTCGCCTTCGTCGCTTCGCGGCCCTTCGTCACCGCGACGGTGATCGGTGCCACCACGCTGCCGCAGCTCGACGCCGCCGCGCGCTCGATCGATCTCGACCTTTCCGCGGACGTGCTGGCGCGGATCGACGCGATCCACGCCGCCGATCCCAATCCCTGCCCCTGAGCTTCGCGTCGGCGCCGGTCGCGCGGCGGCGAAGGGGCCGTGGAGTTGCGTGGGCGGCTGCGCTTGCCGGCACCGCCCCCTCCCAACCTCCCCCACGCGCTCCGCGCGCAGGGGAGAAGCGGGTTTGCGCGATCGTGTCCTCGCACATGGCGTAGGCGCTGAGCGCGGGGCGCGCGAAGCCCTTGGCGCGCGCAGCGCGACGCTGACCTGCCCTCCTCGAGCGCTGCTACGATCCGTCGCCGCAGGTCCTTCTCCAAAGACCCGGCCATCCATGCCGGCCTACCCGCGTCAATCGACAGTTCAGCTCATATTTCGCGCGGCCGGGCACTGCTCCAGAAGGTCGAAGCACGCGCCGACGACGTGATAATCCTTTCCGCCGCTGCCCTTGTCGGCGGCGATCCGGGCATTGTCTGCGCCCACGAGCTTGCGCCACGACCCCTGCGCATGGTCGACCAGATGGTCCCAGCAGTAGCGCCACAGCCTGTCGTGCCGCTCCCAGTACGAGCCATCGCCGGTCGCGCGGGCAAGCAGGCCGGCGGCGGCAGCCGACTCGATCTGGACCCAGAAATACTTTTCCGCGTTGGCGACCGACAGGTCGGGCTCGAGCGCATAGACGAGGCCGCCATGCTCGGGGTCCCAGGCGCGGTCCATCGCAACGTCGAACAGGGCGCGCGCGCGGTCGAGCATCCAAGCCTCGGGGCGGCGCGCATGGAGCTGCAGCAGCAGCTTGGTCCATTCGGTCTGGTGGCCGGGCTGGAAGCCCCAGGGACGATAGCCGTTGCTGAAGTCGCCCTTGTTGTAGCTCCAGTCGGCGGTCCAGTCGGCGCGGTAATGCTCCCAGACCAGGCCGCCGGTCGACGCCGCCTGGCGCACGCATAGCGCCTCGGCGATGCGCGCCGCGCGCGCCAGATAGCGCGGCTCGCCGGTCGCCGCGTGCGCGGCCATCAGCGCCTCGCAGCCGTGCATGTTGGCGTTCTGGCCGCGATAGGGATCGACGCGCGACCAGTCGGCGCTCGCCACGTCGGCATAGAGGCCATGCGCCTCTTCCCAGAGATGCCGGTCCATCGTGTCCGAGATCTCGGCGATCCAGTCCGTGGCCTCGCCGACCCCGGCCATCGCGGCATGGGCGTAGGCGAGCATCGCATGGACCAGCCCGTAGCACTGGTTATCGGCGTCGCTCGCGCGCCACGCGCCGTCGCGGAACGCGAGCATCCAGGCATAGCCTCCGGTCGCTGGATCGCGATGCGCCTCGCGCAGGAAGCGCAGGCCATGGCGGATGGCCGGGTCGAAACGGTCCGTCGCAAGCGCGCGCGCGGCCATCGCGAAGAGCACGACCATGCGCGCCGAACTCACCAGGGCGCGCTTGTCCGGATCGCGGAACGAGCCGTCGTTGGCGTAGTAGTGGAAGAACCCGCCGCGCGGATCGATGCAACGCGGATGATGGAAAGCGATCATCCAGTCGATGTGCTGGCGCAGGAAGGTCGCGGAACGGAACGCGGGATAGTCCATGGCGGCAGGATGTTTCCCCCGCGACGCCGCCGCGCGCAAGCCTTGCCCGCGGCGGCGAATCGCCCGAGCCTCGGGCTTCACGCGCGGAAGGGTGGCTGACCGCCATGATTCGCCTGTTCGTCGGCCTGGAACTGCCCGAAGACGTCCGCTTCGCCCTCGCCGGCCTCTGCGGCGGCGTGCCGGGCGCCGACTGGGTGGCGATCGAATCGCTGCACCTGACGCTGCGCTTCATCGGCGACATCACCGAAAGCGACGCCGACGACGTCCACGACGCGCTGCTGCGGGTGCGCGCGCCCGGCTTTGCCCTGACGCTCGCCGGCGTCGGCCATTTCGCCACCGGCGAGGAGCTGCGGGTCCTTTGGGCCGGGGTCGAGCGCAACGCGGCGCTGACGCAGCTGCAGCGCAACGTCGAATCGGCGCTGGTGCGCATGGGGCTGGCGCCGGAGACGCGGCGCTTCCATCCCCATGTCACGCTGGCGCGCTGCGCCGGCGTCCCGGCGCCGCGCGCCCAGGCCTTCCTCGCCCAGAACGCGCTGTTCCGGACCGGCCCCTTCGAGGTCGACCGTTTCACGCTGTTCTCGAGCCTGCGCCGGGCCGAGGGCGCGATCTACACCGCCGAGGCCGACTATCCCTTGCCGCTGCCGGCGTGACGCGCGGCTATTGCGCGAGGAACCCGCTGTCGACGGCCAGGACGTGACCGGTGACGAAGGACGAGGCGCCGCTGGCGAGAAACAGGATCGCCGCCGCGATGTCATCGGGCTCGGGAAAGCGGCCGAGCGGACTGACGGCGCGCATCCGCGCCAGCAGCTCGGCGCTTTCGAATAGCGGCCGGGTGAGTTCGGTGCGCACCCAGGTCGGCGCGACCGCGTTGACGCGCAGCCCGTTCGGGGCCCATTCGACCGCGAGCGCGCGCGTCAGGTTGACCACCGCGCCCTTGGTCGCCTGGTACGAGATGTTCGGATAGAGGCCGCCGCCCGACAGGCCCATGATCGACGCGGTGTTGACGATCCGGCCCGCGGCGCCGTCGGCGATCATGATCCGCGCCGCCGCCTGCGCGCACAGGAACACGCCGGTGAGGTTCACCGCGACGACCTTGTCCCAGTCGGCGCGCGTCAGTTCGGCGGTCGGCCGGCGCAGCGCGATGCCGGCGTTGTTGATCAGGATGTCGAGCCGGCCGTGCTCGGCGCGTGCGGCGTCGAACCCCGCCGCGACCGCCGCCTCGTCCGTCACGTCGAGCGCCAGCGACGACGCGCGCGCCCCCTGCGCGGCGAGCGCCGCCGCGTGCGCCCGAGCCGCGGCGCCGTCGCGGTCGGCGACGACCACCGCCGCCCCCGCTGCCGCCAGCAGCGCCGCGGCCGCGGCGCCGATCCCGCCGGCGCCGCCGGTCACCAGGGCGACCTCGCCGTCGAGGCGCAGCAGGCGTGCAGGGTCGCGCATCTTCCGGTCTCCAGTGTCAGGTCAGCACGTCGGAGGACTGGGCGCGCTCGACGCCGGCCCGCGCCATCGCCGCCCAGGCCTTGGCCAACGATCCGTCGAGATCGATCGCGCGGCACGCGTCCTCGATCACCACCGCTTCGAAACCGAGACGACGCGCGTCGAGCGCCGTCCAGGCGACGCAGAAATCGGTGGCGAGGCCGCAGCAGAACACGCGCTTGATGCCCTTGGAGCGGAGCCACGCCTCCAGCCCGGTCTTGGTCCGCCGGTCGGCTTCCAGAAAGGCGGAATAGCTGTCCACCTTGGGATTGTAGCCCTTGCGCAGGATCAGCTGCGCGTTGGGCACCTCCAGATCCTTGTGCAGTTCGGCGCCGGGCGTGCCCTGGACGCAATGATCCGGCCACAGCACCTGATTGCCATAGGCGAGCCTGACGACGTCGAAGGGCTGCTTGCCCGGATGCGACGACGCGAAGGACGCGTGCCCTGGCGTGTGCCAGTCCTGGGTCAGGACGACGATGCGGAAGGCCGGCGCGATCGCGTTGACGACCGGCACGACCTCGTCTCCGCGCGGCACGGCGAGGCTGCCGCCGGGCATGAAGCAGTTCTGGACGTCGATCACCAGCAGCCCGTCGCCGAAGCCCGGGCGCAGGCCGGAATCCTGCGCCCGGGCGCCGCGCGCACCGGTCGCGGCGACCACCGCCGCCGCGCCAGCGATCGCCGCACGTCGTCCCATCATGTCTCCCTCCGCGATCGCCCCGATCCGCCGGCAGCCGTCATAGCCATCGCCATCGCAGTCGGCGGCTCTCCCGCGCGCCTCAGGACGCCTTCAGCAGGCCGCGCAGCACGTATTGCAGGATGCCGCCGTGGCGGTAGTACTCGACCTCGTCGAGCGTATCGATCCTGCATTGCACGACGATGGCGTCGGCCTTGCCGCCGGCCCGGCGGATCGCCACCGGCACGTCCATTCCGGGACGGATGCCGCCGGCGATGCCGGTGATGTCGAAGATCTCGCTGCCGTCGAGGCCGAGCGACTGGCGCGTCATCCCGTCCTTGAACTGCAGCGGCAGCACGCCCATGCCGACCAGGTTGGAGCGGTGGATGCGCTCGAAGCTTTCGACCAGCACGGCGCGGATGCCGAGCAGGCGCGTGCCCTTGGCCGCCCAGTCGCGGCTGGAACCCGTGCCGTATTCCTTGCCGCCGACCACGACCAGCGGCACGCCTTCCGCCTGGTAGCGGATCGCAGCGTCGAAGATCGACATCTGCTCGCCCGAGGGCATGTGGCGCGTGACGCCGCCCGACGTACCGGGCGCCATCTCGTTCTTCAGCCGGATGTTGGCGAAGGTGCCGCGCATCATGATCTCGTGGTTGCCGCGGCGCGTGCCGAACTGGTTGAAGTCCTGCTCGCGGACCTGGCGTTCGAGCAGGTACTCGCCAGCCGGACCGTTGCGCTTGATCGAACCGGCCGGGGAGATGTGGTCGGTGGTGATCGAATCGCCGAGCAGCGCCAGCGGACGCGCGCCGACGATGTCGGATAGGCCGCCAGGCTCGCGCGGCATGCCCTCGAAATACGGCGGCAGCTTCACGTAGGTGGACCCGTCGTTCCACGCGTAGGTCATGCCCGTGCCGCCGCCCATGCGCTGCCAGTCGGCGTCGCCCTTGAAGACGTCGGCGTAGCGCGCCCGGTACATGCCGGCCGAGATGGTCGCCTGCATCGTGTCGGCGATCTCGCGGTTGGACGGCCATACGTCGCGCAGATAGACGGGCTTGCCGTCCCTGCCCGTGCCCAGCGGCTCGGTGGCGACGTCGCGCAGCACCGAGCCGGCGATGGCGTAGGCGACGACCAGCGGCGGCGAGGCGAGGTAGTTCGCCTTCACCTGCGGATGCACGCGGCCCTCGAAGTTGCGGTTGCCGGAGATGACCGCGGAGACCGTGAGGTCGCCGCCGTCGATCGCCGCGGCGATCTCGTCCGGCAGCGGGCCGGAATTGCCGATGCAGGTCGTGCAGCCATAGCCCGCGAGGTTGAAGCCCAGCGCGTCGAGATGCGGCTGCAGCCCGGCCTTGGCGAGATAGTCGGTGACGACCTGCGAGCCCGGCGCCAGCGAGGCCTTGACCCAGGGCTTGCGCTGCAGGCCGAGTTCGTTCGCCTTCTTCGCCAGCAGCCCCGCCGCCACCAGCACCGCGGGGTTGGAGGTGTTGGTGCAGGAGGTGATCGCCGCGATCACGACGTCGCCGTGGCGCAGCGTGTACTCGCCCTTGCCGACCTTGACCGGCTCCTTGGCCGCCTTCGGCCCGAGCAGTTCCGGCAGCGCCTTCTCGAAATTCGCCTTCACGCTGCCCAGCGCGACGCGGTCCTGCGGACGCTTCGGTCCGGCGAGCGAGGGCTCGACCGAATCCATGTCGAGCTCGAGCACGTCGGTGAAGACGGGATCGGGGGAGCTCGCGTCGCGCCACATGCCCTGCGCCTTCGCGTAGGCCTCGACGAGCTTGATGCGCGCGGCATCGCGGCCGGTGAGCGCGAGGTAGTTCAGCGTCTCCTGGTCGACCGGGAAGAAGCCGCAGGTCGCGCCGTATTCGGGCGCCATGTTGGCGATCGTCGCGCGGTCGGCGAGCGACAGCGCATCGAGGCCGGGGCCGAAGAACTCCACGAACTTGTTCACCACGCCCTTCTTGCGCAGCATCTGGGTGACGGTGAGCACGAGGTCGGTCGCCGTCAGCCCCTCGCGCATCTGGCCGGTGAGCTTGAAGCCGACGACCTCGGGGATGACCATCGACACGGGCTGGCCGAGCATCGCCGCCTCTGCCTCGATGCCGCCCACGCCCCAGCCCAGCACGGCGAGGCCGTTGACCATCGTGGTGTGGGAGTCCGTGCCGACGAGCGTGTCGGGATAGGCGAAGGACTTGCCGCCGTTCTCGGACACCCAGACGGTCTGGGCGAGATATTCCAGGTTGACCTGGTGGCAGATGCCGGTGCCGGGGGGAACGACGCGGAAATTGGAGAAGGCGCTCTGGCCCCAGCGCAGGAAATTGTAGCGCTCGCCGTTGCGCTCGTATTCCAGGCGTACGTTCTTGGCCAGCGCGTCGGCGGTGCCCGCATGGTCGATCACGACCGAATGGTCGATGACCAGATCGACCGGCGAAAGCGGGTTGATCTTGCGCACGTCGCCGCCCAGGCCGGTCATCGCGTCGCGCATGGCGGCGAGGTCGACGACGGCGGGCACGCCGGTGAAGTCCTGCATAAGCACGCGCGCCGGGCGGTAGCCGATCTCGCGGTCGGACCGGCGCGTCTGGGCCCAGGCCGCGACTGCCTTGAGGTCGTCCACGGTGACCGAGCGCCCGTCCTCGTGGCGCAGCAGGTTCTCGAGCAGGATCTTGAGCGAATACGGCAGCCGGCCGATGCCGGCGAGGCCGGCCTGTTCGGCGGCGGCGAGGGAGAAATACTCGTATGGTCTGCCGTCGATGGTCAGGGTGCGGCGGGTCTTCAGCGTGTCGGAACCGATGGCGGTCACAGTCATCTCCCGGTCGGAGGACGAACCGGCGCCGGTCGGCCGACGCCGTTG
>JBIKXN010000407.1:0-3734 GCA_044355765.1 Alphaproteobacteria bacterium | reverse complement strand
ACCACAGCGTCGGCATCGCGATAGAAAGCGCGGCAGGCGGCGATCTCCGCCGCCTCCGGTAAGGCCGCGTCGCGCGTCGCGCAGCCCGCGAGAAACGCCAGCCCCAGACCGCAGGCGGCGCGCAGCAGCTGCGACCCGCGCGGGCTCATCTCATTGCGCCCCGCCCGCCGCGCGGCGCAGGATCTCGCGCACAAGGGCACGGAACTGCGCCTCGACATGCGACGCCAGCACGCCGTCGCCGACGAAGGCGGGCAGCCATGTGTCGGGCACGACGGTACCGGTGTAGCGGAACTCGGTCGCGCCGTCGGCCGCGCGCAGATCGTAGCGCCCCTGCAGGAAGCGGAAGCTGCCCGACAGGCCACGCGAGGAGATGGTTTCGTAAGGCGTCTCCTCGACAGCGAGCCGCGCCTCCACCGGCACGGAAAGGAACAGCACGCCGATCGCGCCGGTCTGCTCCAGCACCAGCGTGGCGCCGTCGCGCGCGACCACGCGGCTGGAGAAGATGCCGGGTATGAAGCGCGGCAGGCGCTCGTAGTCGGTGAGCACGGCCCAGGCAACCGCGACCGGTGCCGCCAGCCGCGCATGCCCCTCGATCTCCAGCGCCTCGCCGCGGCGGCGCGTGGCGATCGAGACGTCCTCGGCCGCGGCGCCGGCAGGCAGCAGCCAGGCAAGCACGCCCAGCGCCACCCGCAAGCCAGGCCAGGTCAATCCTACCCTTCCGCGGACATCGCCCGCCGCCATCGCCCAGCTCCGCACCGACCTCTCGCGAGCCAACCTAGCGCCGCCCCTGCCGATCCTTCCAGCGGCGCGCGCCTCACAACGGCAGATGCAGGAACCGGTTGAACGCGGTCTGCGGGTAATCGGCGAAAGCCTCGCCGTCGGCGAAGCCATGCGCGCGGTAGAGGGCGAGCGCGGGTTCGAAGGCCGGACCCGACCCGGTCTCGAGGCTCAGACGCACCAGGCCGCGCGCGCGGGCCTGGGCGACGATATGGCCGAGCAGCATGGCGGCGACGCCACGGCGCAGGAAATCGGGATGGGTGCGCATGGATTTGAGTTCGCCGCGCTGCGCGGGGTGGATCTTGAGCGCGCCGATCCCGGCGATGCGCGCGCCCTGCCATGCGGTCCATACCGAGATGTCCGGACGCTTCAGCCCGGACAGATCCAGCGCGAAGACGCTGCCCGGCGGCGAGTTCGCATGCGCTTCGCGCAGATGCAGGCGCAGCAGATCCTGGGTCTGCGCGCCGCCCAGATCGTCGTCGCGGATGGTGAAGCCCCGGTCGTCGCGCGTCATGATGCACCCTCGCGATATTCGAACCGGACCACCATAGCCCAGCCCTTCCCTTCGCGCACCCCGCGCCCAGCGCCTGCACCACGGGCGGGGACACGACCTCCCGCGATGGACAACCGAAGCCAGCAACAGGGGGCCAGCATCAAGTTGGATGCGTTCCGAAAAACAGGGCAGTTCACTCACCAGGGGCGTGGAGTATCGTCTAGCTCCGTGCCGTCACTTCGCGCGATCCGCGCGATCGATGATGATCGCGACCGGTCCGGTCGGATTGGCGACGATCGTGCCGCCCGTCGCCCGACTTGCCGAGAGAACCAGCCAGGCGTCGTCCGGCGACTCGATCGCGATGTCGATGCGCAGTCGATCCGCGTGGGTTTCCGCGAATTCCCGATACACGATGGCCGAATCATAGGCCCCCGCGAGCAGGTTCTTGCCCATCGTCGCCAATGTCCCGCGCGTCTCGACGATCGTCTGACGCCACGCATCCGTTGGCGCCAGACCGACCGTCGCCGCGAACAGCCCGATGGTCGAGGGTTGCGATACGTCGCGGCGCGTAGCGATCGCCATCGGCTTGCTGGCCGACACGAAGGTATCGACGATGAACGCGCGTCCCGCGAAACGGCACAGCAATCCGGGCGTCTCGGGATGGACGCTGCACAAAACGAAGAAATCGGACGTCCGTTGGAGCAAAGCGGCGAACCCGTCTTCCGGATGCTCCACGAATCCGAGAGCTTCGGCGTTCACGCCGAGGAAATCCAGATACCGTCGGGTCGCGAAGTCGTGATTGGTGTCGGGGCCGATCGTCACGAAACGCGGGAACGACCGGACGTTCGCCGGGATCATGATCAACTCCCTGGAATGCTGAGGCGGCGCTCGCTCCATGCGAACGCCCGCGCGAGCGCGAAACTCAAGAGGAGATAGACCGCGCCGACGGTGAGGAATATCTCGTACGGCGCGTAGGTCGAGCTGACCAGGTTTCGGGCCTGTCCCGTAAGTTCGAGCAACGTGACGGCGGATGCGAGCGACGTCGCCTTCAGCGTCAGGATCGCCTCGTTCCCGTAGGCGGGGAGCACCGCGCGCAGAACGAGCGGCGCATGCACGGTCATGAGTCGGTGCCAAGGTTTCATGCCCAGGGCGATGGCCGCCTCCAGGGGGCCGCTCGGCAGATTGCGCAGTGCGCCCGCGAGCATATTGCCGACATAGGCGCCCGAGTTGAGTCCAAGAGCGATGACGACGCACCAGAAGGGATCGCGCAAGATCGGCCAGATCCAGGATTCGCGCAGCGCGGGAAACTGACCGGAGCCATAGTAGAGGATGAAAATCTGGACGAGAGCGGGCGTTCCCCTGAAGAACAGGATATATCCGTTCGCCATGGTCCGAAGGACTGCGCGTCGCGATGTCGCCGCCAGGGCCATCGGAATCGCCACGACGACGCCGAGACACAGAATGAGCGCCGTCAAGGTGACGGTAAGGCGCAGGCCCCATAGGACTTGCGGCAGGCTCGACCACATGAGTGCGAAATCGAGCATCGTCAGCCCATGGCCAGGCCGCGCGCCGCGCGCGTTTCGGCCGCGCGCAGAAAGCCCGTCAGCGCGACCGTCATGATCAGGTAGAGGAAGGCCGCCGCCATGTAGAACGTGAATGGCGCGTTGGAGAAAGCGGCCGCGAGGCCGGCCTTTCGCATCAGCTCCTCCAAGCCGACGATGGAAACGAGGGACGTCTGCTTGAGCAGGATGAGAAGCTGGTTCCCGTAGGGGGGCAGGGCAAGGCGCCAAGCCTGGGGCAGGGTCACGAACACGAATACCTGCCATGGTCGAAGGCCGAACGAGCGCGCCGCCTCCAACTGCCCGCGCGGCACGCCGGATATGGCGCCACGGAAGATTTCGGTCGCGTAGGCGCCGAACACCAAACCCAGTGCCGCGATGCCGGCGGAAAACGGATCGACCTCGACGAAACGGCCGAACAGCCTCGACAGGGTGACGGTTCCTCCGAAGTAGACGAGGAACACGATCAGCAGGTCGGGGACGCCCCGGACGGTGGCGACGTAGGTTCCAGCGATCGCCGAGAGCGGGCGTCCGCCCCAGACGCGCAAGCAGGCTCCCGCGATACCGATCGCCGTTCCGACGACCAACGCGCCGAGCGTCAACGCCAAAGTGAGGGCCGCTCCGGCAAGCAGTGGAGCCGCGAAGTCTCCTAGCATGGCGGAGCGGCGCTTCGACTAGAGCATCTTGAAGGGAATCTTCGTGGCGTAGATCCGTTCGAGCGTACCGTCCGCGCGCAGTTCGCCCAGAGCCCGGTTGATCTGCGCGAGCAGCTCCGTATCCTCCTTGCGAAGCGCGATCCCCGCGCCGTCGCCCAGCTCGTTTCCGGTGAACTCGGGTCCGACGAACTCGAAGTCGCGGGCGTCGGGTCGCTGCATGAAGACCAGATAATTGCTGATCTTGTTCTC
>JBIKXN010000406.1:0-3736 GCA_044355765.1 Alphaproteobacteria bacterium | reverse complement strand
CTTCGATCGTGCTCGCGGCCGGCTGCTGCTACGCGCTGTCGGCGCTGTTCGGTCCGGTCGGCGGGATCGTCACGCGTGCCGTGCCGCGCCGCCACCTGCAGGGTTGATCCTCGCCAAGCGAACGGAGCCTCGATCATGCGCATAGCCCGCCGAAACTTCGCCGCATTGCTGTCCCTGGGCCTGTCGGGTCTCGCCGCGCGCGCGACCGCCGGCCGGAAGCCGGTCGTGGTCGCGAGCTTCTCGATACTCGCGGATCTCGCGCGGCAGGTCGCGGGCGAGGGCGTCGAGGTCGGCGTGCTGGTCGGGCCGGACGTCGATGCCCATGGCTACGCGCCGACGCCGTCGGACGCGCGCGCCGTGGCGGCTGCGGATCTCTTTGTCGTCAATGGCCTGGGCTTCGATCCCTGGGCGGAGAAGTTGGCGCGCGCCAGCGGCTTCAAGGGCCGGCTTGCGGTCGCCACGCGGGGCGTGAGCACGATCCGGGTGCGCGGCGCGGGCCACGGTCACGACCACGGTCACGGACATGGACACTCCCACGGTCGCGGCGGGGTCGATCCGCATGTGTGGCAGGACCCGCTGCGCGTGCGCACGATGGTCGCCAACATCGCAGAGGATCTCGCGGCGGTGGATCCCGGCGGCGCCGACGGTTATCGCGCAAGGGCCGGCGCGCGGGGGCGGGTCTTGGCCGAACTCGACCAGTGGATCCTCGCCGAACTCGCGCCGATACCGAAGCCGCGCCGCAAGATCTTCACCTCGCACGACGCCTTCGGCTATTTCGAGGCGCGCTACGCGGTCGATTTCCGCGCGCCGCGCGGCGTCAACATGGACGGCGAGCCGTCTGCGGCCGACATCGCGCGCATCGTGCGCGAGATCAGGCGCGAGCAGGCGCGGATCGTCTTCCTGGAGAACGTGTCGTCGCCGCGCCTGATCGAACAGATCGCGCGCGAGAGCGGCGCGCGCATGGGCGGAAGGCTCTACACCGATGCGTTGTCGACGGCGAGCGGGCCGGCGGCTACCTATCTCGACTTGATGCGCCACAACGTCGTGCGGTTGCGCGACGCAATGCTGGCGGAATAGGCGCGGGCGCCGTCGCCGGTCATGGCCGCGCGGCGGCCACGGGCCCGAGTTCGCGCAGCAGCTTGCGCCGGATGACGCCACGGAAGTCCGCGTAGTCGCGCGCGGCGAGAACGAAGCTGCCCGCGCCGCCGATCACTTCGCGGGCGTAATAGGCCTCGAGATCGTCTTCGAGGTTGGTGACGGCGAGGCCGTTGACGGTGATGCCCCGCGCGACCAGCCCGTCGCGCGCGCGGCGCGGCGCTGTCCCGCGATTCGCGGCCCCGTCTCCCGACACGTCGACGACGCGGCGATCGGCGCGGGTGGGCGCCTCGTCGAGCAATCGTCCGGCAAAGAGAAGCGCGTCGCCGATCGCCGTCTCGCCGCCCAGCACGAAGCGCGGCGCGAGCGCCAGTTCCTCGGCGAAGCCCTGGAGCGCCTGAGGGCTGTCGAGCACCCGCCACTCGAAGTTCACGATCTGCTGCGCGCTGCCGGACCATTCGAACAGCGCCACGGCTATCGCGCGGGCAGGGCCGGCCGCGATCGCCTCCCACAGTTCCGGATCGGCGAAGGCCGCCGCGTAGCCCTCCAGTTGCAGATAATACTCGTCCATGTCGACCGACGACGACGAGTCGATGGCGAGGACGAGGTTGACGTCGACGACACGATCGTCGGCATGGAGTGCGCCAGCCGGGGCAAGGACGATCGCGAGCGCGGCGACGAAGCGGAGGAGGAACATGCGCATGGGAATGCATCCTGCCGCGCGAATATGGCAAATTTGGCGACGGGCATCGTAGAGAGGGAGAACCCGGGTATGGCCCATGCCGCTGCGGCGGTCCTGCTGACGAACGCCGAGATGGCCGAAGCCGACAGGCTGGCGGCGGCGGCCGGCGCGCCGGTCGATCGGCTGATGCACGAAGCCGGGGTCGCCGTGGCGAGCGCGCTCGCCGCGCGTTTCCCGCGCGGGCGCATCGTCGTCCTGTGCGGACCGGGCAACAACGGCGGCGACGGCTTCGTCGCCGCGCGCACGCTGGCGATGCGCGGTCGCGCGGTTTCGGTGGCGCTGCTCGGCCCGCGCGCGGCGCTGCGCGGCGCCGCGGCGCAGGCGGCCGCGGCCTGGGACGGGCCCGTCGCGCGGCTGTGCCCGGCGGCGCTGGCCGATGCCGACATCGTCGTCGACGCGATATTCGGCGCCGGGCTGCGGCGGGATCTCGACGGCGACGCGCGCGCGACCGTCGAAGCGCTTGCGGCGAGCCGCCTTCCGGTTGTCGCGATCGATGTGCCGACAGGACTCGACGGCGACACCGGCGCCGTGCGCGGCGCCGTGGCCGCCGCCGCGCTGACCGTGACGTTCTTCCGGGCGAAGCCAGGGCATCTGCTGCTGCCGGGCAGGGCGCTATGCGGAGAGACGCTCTGCGCCGATATCGGCCTGCCGGCGCGGGTGCTCGATGCGCTCGCGCCGCGCGCATGGCGGAACGACCCGGTGCTTTGGTCGGCGAGCCTGAAGCTGCCGGGCGTCGAGGGGCATAAATTCGCGCGCGGCCATGCGCTGGTCGTGGGCGGCTCTGCGCTCGCCGGCGCCGCCCGGCTCGCCGCCCATGCCGCGCTGCGCGCGGGGGCGGGGCTGGTCACGATCGCGTGCCCGGCCGCCGCCGGGCCGGTCTATCGCGCGAGTTGCGATCCGGCCCTCATGGTCGAGGATCTGCCGACGGATGGCGGGCTGGATGCGGCGCTCGCCGATCGGCGCCGCACGGCGGTGCTGCTCGGGCCCGGCAACGGCGCCGACGACGGGACGCGCCGGCGCGTTCTCGCAGCTCTGGCCGACGGGCGTCCGGCCGTGCTCGACGCCGACGCGCTGACGGCTTTCGCCGGCAGCGCACAGGCGCTGTTCGCCGCGATACGCGGCCCCGCCGTCCTGACCCCGCATGCCGGCGAGTTCGCGCGCCTGTTTCCCGCCGCCGGGGACAAGCTTTCGGCGGCCCGCGCGGCGGCGGCGCGGAGCGGCGCCGTCGTGCTGCTGAAGGGCGCGGATACGGTCATCGCGGCGCCGGACGGTCGCGCCGCCATCAACGCCAACGCGCCGCCCGATCTCGCCACGGCCGGCGCCGGCGACGTGCTGGCTGGCACGATCGCCGGATTGCTGGCGCAGGGCGTGCCGGGCTTCGAGGCGGCGGCGGCCGGCGCCTGGCTGCATGGCGCGGCGGCGCGCGAAGCGGGCGCGGGGCTGATCGCGAGCGATCTGGCCGGCCGTTATCCGGCGCTGCTGGCGCAGTTGCGCAAGGGCGGTTGAGGGCGCGGCGGCGGAGGTCCACACTGATGGCGATGAAGCGCGAATATCCCGATCGTCCGATCGTCGGTGCGCTGGCGGTGGTGCGGCGGTCCGGCAGCGTGCTGATCATCCAGCGCGCGCGGCCCCCCAGCGCCGGGCGCTGGGGATTTCCGGGCGGCGTGCAGGAACTGGGCGAGACCGTGTTCGAGGCGGCACGGCGCGAGCTCGCCGAGGAAACGGGCATCGAGGCGGAACCCTGCGGCTCGCTGCCGGTCCTCGATGTCATCAGGCCCGACGACGCGGGCCTCATCCGGTCGCATTGGACGCTGGTGCCGGTGCTATGCGACTGGCGCGGCGGCGAAGGCGCGCCGTCGGACGAGGTCCTGGCGCTGCGCTGGATCGAGCCTGCGGCCA
>JBIKXN010000405.1:0-3744 GCA_044355765.1 Alphaproteobacteria bacterium | reverse complement strand
CGCGCTCGACCTCGTCGCACTTGTTGAGGAAGGTGATGCGGAACGCGAAGGCGACGTCGTTGAAGATCCGCGCGTTCTCGGCCCAGGTGATGACCGTGCGCGGGCTCATGACCGTCGACAGGTCGCCGGCCACGAAGCCGGCGCGGGTCAGGTCGGCGAGCGCCACCATCGCGGACAACGTCTTGCGCCCTTCTGCCGTGTCCCAGGACGGGCTCTTCGCCGCGACGATCCGGACCTCCTCGTCGTGCGGCAGATAGTTGAGCGTGGCGACGATGTTCCAGCGGTCCATCTGACCCTGGTTGATCTGCTGCGTGCCGTGATAGAGGCCCGTCGTGTCGCCCAGGCCGACGGTGTTCGATGTCGCGAAGAGCCGGAACGCCGTGTGCGGGCGGATCACCCGGTTCTGGTCGAGCAGCGTCAGCTTGCCCTCGACCTCGAGCACGCGTTGGATCACGAACATGACGTCGGCGCGGCCAGCGTCGTACTCGTCGAAGACCAGCGCGCAGGGATGCTGCAGCGCCCAGGGCAGGATGCCCTCGCGGAACTCGGTCACCTGCTTGCCGTCCTTGAGGACGATCGCGTCCTTGCCGACCAGGTCGATGCGGCTGATATGGCTGTCGAGATTGACGCGGATGCACGGCCAGTTGAGGCGCGCGGCGACCTGCTCGATATGCGTCGACTTGCCGGTGCCGTGATAGCCCTGGATCAGGACGCGGCGATTGAAGGCGAAGCCGGCCAGGATCGCGAGCGTGGTCTCGCGGTCGAAGCGATAGGCGGTGTCGACAGCCGGCACATGGTCGGACGGCTTCGAGAAGGCGGGAACCTCGAGATCCGAATCGATCCCGAACACGTCGCGCACCTTCACCTTGGTGTCGGGGAGGTTGGGCACGTAGATCTCGGCGGCAGCGGTAGCCATGTTGCTTTCCTCGGACTGGGCGGCGCGGGGGCCGCGTTTTCTGCACCGGTCATACATGCCCTCCGGACGCGTCTGGCGAGGCCGCCGGACGCCGTCGAGCGGCTGCCTAGCGGCTGGGCGCCTGTCGGGCGCCGAACGCCTGCGATTTCAGGAGCGTGTATGCCTGGTTGATGGACTTTAGCCGCTCCTCGGCCGCCTTGTCGCCCCCGTTCGCATCGGGATGGTGGCGCTTGACCAGGGCCTTGTAGCGGGCCTTGATCGCCTCCGCGGACGCGCCGGGGGCGAGGTCGAGCGTCCGCAGCGCCTCCTCCTCGGGCGTCGCCGGTCGCGCGCGCCGCGGCGGCGCGTCGTCCTCGCCCATCATCCGGCGCAGCGCCGCGTCGACCGCCTCGGGATCGACGCCATGCAATCTCGGATTGAAGGCCCCGTCGCCGCGCGAGCCCATCGGCCAGCTCGGCCGCTGACCGACCGTGTCGCGCCGGCGTTCGCGCTCGATCTCCTCGGGCGACATGCCGCGGTAATAGTCCCAGGCGCTGTTGTAGGCGCGGACATGGTCCAGGCAGAACCAGTAGAACCGGTTCAGTTCCTGGCGCGAGCGCGGCGCGCGGAATTCGCCATGCGCGGCGCAGCCCGGATGGTCGCAGCCGCGCGGCGCGGTTCCCGCGCGGCGACCGGGCGGCTTTTCCAGGTCGATCGCGGGGCGGATGCGGTTCATGCCGATGCCTCGGCCTGCGTCGCCACGCCGCCGGCCGGCGTCTCGGCGCGCAGGACGGCCGTGTCGCCGGTCGGCGACGGATCGCCGGCCAGCACGACGGGCGCGTCGGCGAAGAGCGGCGCCATGTTGCGGAAAGCGAAGCGTTTCAACGGCCGTCCGAACCCGGCTTCGGCCAGCGCCATGAGCAGCGTGGCGGTCAGAGGCCCATGGAAAACCAGGCCGGGATACCCCTCGACGCCGGTGACATAGGGATGATCGTAGTGAATGCGATGCCCATTGGCGGTCAGCGCGGAATAGCGGAACAGCAGCACCGGATCGGGGTCGATCCGGCGTCGCCACGCGGCGGAGACCGGCGCCGGCGGCGTCGACGGCGACGGCCGAGCGGCAGCGCGGGCGGCGCCGGTCGCCGCGGCCTCGCGGTAGACGATGTCGTGCTCCTCGACCAGGACCGGGACGCCGTCGGCGGCGATCGCGTGGCGCACGACCACGAAGACCATGCGCCCGGACCGTCCCGATTTCGGCTCGACCGCGACGATCTCCGAGCGGCGGACCAGACCGGCCCCGACCGGGACCGGCGCGAGGAATTCGAGCCTTCCGCCCGCCCACATCCGCCGCGGCAGCGCCACCGGCGGCAGGAAGCCGCCGCGGTGCGGATGTCCGTCCGGGCCAAGCTCGCGCGCGCGCAGCATCGGATTGAAGAACATCCAGTGCCAACCCGGCGGCAGGCGCTCGCCCGCTCCCGGCGCGGCGTCGAGATCGAGCGTCGCGGCCATGTCGGCGACGCGCCGGCTGTCGCAGACATCCTGCGCCGTCTGGGTGCGGCCGATCCAGGCGCGGAGATCCTCGTCGCCGTCGCTCACGACGCGAATTCCCGGCGGATGTCGGCGCCATGCGCGCCGAGCGCCGGCACCGCGCCGAGCGACGGCGCGCGCGCGCCGTCGACAACCGGCGGCGGCGCCGGGATGGCGACCGGGCCGACCGGCGTGGCGACCTCGACGCGGCGCAGCTGCGGATGGCGCGAGAATTCGGCGACGCCGTTCACCCGGCCGAAAGCGATGCCCGCCGCCAGCAGCCGCGCGCACAGCGCCCCGGTCTCATGCCGGGCGAAGGCGGCGGCGATGATCGCGTTCATGCGCGCGCGATTGGCGACACGCTGCAGGTTGGTGGCGAAATCGGGATCGGCGGCCAGCTTCGGCTGCTCCAGCACCTCGGCGCAGAAGCGCTGCCACTCGCGGTCGTTCTGGATCGAGATCAGGACCGGCGTCCCGTCGGCGCTGGGAAACGGGTCGTAGGGCGCCACCGAGGGGTGGCTGAGCCCGACCCGACGCGGCGCGCCGGGTCCGTAGTCGGAGAACAGCAGCGGCACCGTCATCCAGTCCGCCATGCCGTCGAACAGGCTGACCTTGATCGCCGCCCCCTCGCCCGTCCGGCCGCGGCGGATCAGCGCCTCCAGCACGGCCTGGTGCGCGTACATGCCCGCGGCGATGTCGCAGACCGAGACGCCGACGCGCGAGGGCGCCTCCGGACCGCCGGTGATCGCGGCGAGCCCGGTCTCCGCCTGCACCAGCATGTCGTAGGACTTCATCGCCGCGTAGGGCCCCTCGTCGCCATAGCCCGAGATGTCGACGGTGATCAGCCGCGGATGGGCGGCGCGCAACGCATCCGCGCCGAAGCCCGCGCGCTCGGCGGCGCCGGGCAGCAGGTTCTGGATGAAGACGTCGGCGCGCGCCAGGATGCGGTGCAGCAGCGCGGCGTCGCCGGGATCCTTGATGTCCGCGACAAGGGACTGCTTGCCGCGATTGAGCCACACGAAATAGCTGGCCATGCCGCGCGCCGCGCGGTCGTAGCCGCGCGCGAAATCGCCCTCGGCGCGCTCGATCTTGATCACCCGCGCGCCGGCATCGGCCAGCCGGCTCGAACAATAGGGCGCGGCCACCGCCTGCTCGAGCGCGAGCACGAGCAGACCGTCGAGCGGGCGCGGTGGCATGTCGGTCGTCATGCTCGTCGCTTACCACGCCTGCGGCACGGGTTTCACGAGCCACCGCGCATCGCCAGCCAGGCCTGCAGATCCCGGCCGACGCGCGCCAGGACGCCATCCCAGTCTCCGGACCGC
>JBIKXN010000404.1:0-3766 GCA_044355765.1 Alphaproteobacteria bacterium | reverse complement strand
AAGCACAAACGAAGCGCGACGCGACCGGCCCGGCGCTTCGCCCCGCTTGCGAAGATCACGCCAGATGTCGTGGGTGGAGGCCACGTTCTCCACGAAATCTCCGAGTCGCAAGAACGCCGGAACATTAGGCGAACATGCGCGTCTTCACGGCGCCGGGACGCCCAGGCGCGCGGCCGCCGCCAGGATCGAATCCCAGGCCGCGCGTGGGACGCCGACGCCCCGCGCCAGGCAATCGGCGCGGTGCCTGGCCTCCGGTTCTCCCGGTACCAGCACCGCGCCGCTGCGCTCCGCCGGCCGGGCCGAGCGGACGAAATCGATATAGGCCTCGGCCGCGGCATCGAAGGCCGCGGCCGACCCGAAATGCGACGGTCCCAGATAGATCGACAGCATCCCGTTGCGGAACACCCGCGGCCGTCCAGGCTCCTCCGGCGACACTGGCCCGGCCGCGCCGTTGCCGGTCAGCACCCCGCCGAGCAATTCGCAGATCAGCGCCAGCCCCGATCCCTTATGGTCGCCGAAGGCGCGGATCGCGCCCGGCCCCTTGCGCGCGTCGCGCCGGTCGGTGCCGTCGATCTCGCCGTAGAGCAACCGCGGATCGCCCGAAACCGCGCCGTCCGGTCCGATCAGCGCGTCGCCCGGCAAGGGCTTGCCGCCATTGGACGCGACCAGCGCCTTGCCCTCGGCCACCAGAGAGGTCGCGAAATCGAGCACCACGGGGTCCTGGCCGGCGCGCGGCACGCCGACGCAGAAAGGCGCGGTCGAGAAGCGGCGCTCGGCGCCGCCGAAAGGCGCGACCAGGACGCTGCCATGGGCGTTGACGAAATGGATGGAGATCGCGCCCTGCGCGGCCGCCAGCTCGGCCCAGTCGCCGACCCTGCCGATATGGCCCGCGTTACGCAGCGCCACGACCGCGGCGCCGCCCGCGCGCGCCTTGGCGACGCCGATCTCCACCGCCTGCGGCGCCACGGTCTGGCCAAGGCCCATGCGGCCATCGACCACCGCCATGGCGTCGTTCTCGAACACGATCTCGGCCGTACGGCCGGCGAAGACCCCGCCCGTGGCGAGCATCTCGACATAGCGCGGCACGCGCACCACGCCGTGGCTGTCGTGCCCCGCGAGATTGGCGGCGACGAGATAGCGCGCCACGCGCGCGGCCTCGTCGGGCGGACAGCCCGCGGCGAGGAAGATGCGCGCGACGAAGCCCTCGAGCGTGGCGACGGGAATGCGCTTCGTGTCGGTCTCGGCCATGGATGCCCTCCCGGGCGACGGCGGCGCAGCCGCGGCGGTCACGCGAACGGGTTTTCGACCCGCGGCCAGTAGCGGCCGTCGCGCTTGGTGTAGGCGATCGCTGCGAAATCCGGCGCGATCGCGCCGGGGGTGGCGACGTAACGGATCTCCGCCGCGATCGGCGCGAAGCCGGCCTGGAAATGCTGCGTCGACTTCACCACCACGATGCGCCGCGTCGCCGGATCGAGACCCAGAGCGGAAAAGCCGTCGGGATGGAAGACCTGGGTGCGCGTCGTGTTCAGCACGATGTCGATGCCGGCGACCTCGATCCAGACCGAGAGCCCCATAGCGCTGGTGCCGCCGCCCAGACCGGTCTGGCTATGCTCGGGCCGGACCGCGCGCACGGTGGCGACCAGATCGACCGGATCGCCGGAGACCTTGCCGCATTTGCCGCCCAGGCGAAGGTCCAGCGTCGATCCGACGCCGGCCTCGGCGCAGAAGCGCACGGCCACCGGGTCCCAGAAATACCCGATCGCGACGTCGCGCACGCCGCGCTCGATCAGCCGGCGCAGGACGAAGGTGCTGTCCGACGGCGCGCCGCCGCCGGCGTTGTCCGCGACCTCGGCCAGCACGACCGGGCCAAGCGGCGCAGCCAGCGCAAAGTCGATCGCCTGGTCGACCGTGTCGTGCGGCGTGTGCGTCGCATGGCGCAGCGCGAAGATCTCGCCGGCCAGACGCGCGGCCAGACGCTCGGCCTTGGCCATGTCGCCGTCGGCGATCACCACCATGCGCGCGCCGACTTCGGCGACGTCGCCCCAGGGGAAACCATGTCCGAAGGACACCGACAGGATCCCGTCGCGCCCTTCGAGCGCGCCCATGCGCGCGACGAAGCTCTTCATCGGCTCGACTGGCGTGCGCCACATCGAGATCATGCGGCAATCGTGGAAGGCCATGCGCGGTCTGATCTCGCCGCGCGCCGTGCGCAGCGTGAGGTCGTAGACCTCCTCGGCGCGCGCCGCCCCGTCGACATGGGGGTATTCCTTGAAGGTGACGATGACGTCGCACGAGGTGCGCATCGCCTCGGTCAGGTGGCAGTGCAGATCCAGTTCCATGCCGATCGGCACGCGCGGCCCGACGACGGCGCGGATCGCGGCGGCCAGATCGCCTTCGCAATCGTCGTAGCCATACGCGACCATCGCGCCATGCATGAACAGCAGCACGGCGTCGACGGGCATCGCCTTGCGCAGGTCCTCCAGGATCGCCGCCTTGAAGCCCTCGTAGGCGGCGCGCAGCGTGCGGCCCGCGGGCGCCGCGTAGCCGCACAGGCTCTCGACGATCTCGTGGCCATCGGCCTCGCCGCGGCGACGCCAGACGAGCAGCGGAATGCTGGCGCCCGTCGCGGGCAGCCGTGTCGCGTCGCCCCTGCGCAGCATGCGCTCGGAGAAGCTCTGCTCGCCGGTCGGGATCGGCGAGAAGGTGTTGGTCTCGGTGACGACCGCGGCCATGAACAGGCGCATCGGCAAAACCTCCGGCGTTGAGATCACACTCGGGCGAAACGGGCCGGCGACAGCGCCGCGGCGGTCACGCCGCGATTACCGAGCATCGCCGGCAGGTCGCGGCGATCGACCAACGCCGCGGCGGCGAGCGCCATGGCCGGCGTAGTCTGGAACCCGTAGCCGCCCTGGCCCGCGAGCCAGAAGAACCCGGCGACGTGCGGGTCGTAGCCGGCGACCGGCGTCTTGTCGGCGACGAAGGACCGCAGGCCCGCCCAGCGCCGTGCGATGCGCGCGATCGGGATCTCCGCCGCGGTCTGGATGCGGTCGGCGGCGATCGCGACGTCGAGGTCCTCGGGTTGCGCATCGCAGGGCGGGCTCGGCGTCTCGTCGGCCGGAGAGCAGAGCAGCTTTCCCGCGTCGGGCTTGAAATAGAAGCTCTCGTCGACAGCGATCACCGCGGGCCAGCCCGCGGCGTCGGCGCCCGCGGGCGGATCGACCAGGAAGGCCGTGCGGCGCTTGGGCACCAGGCCGATCGGCGACGCGCCGGCCATCGCGCCCAGCGTGTCGCACCATGCTCCGCCGGCCGCGACCACGACATCGGCGAGGATCTCTCCGCTCCCAAGCGCGATGCGCCAGGCACCGCCGTCGCGCGACAGCCCCAGCACCTCGGCATCCGTGCGCAGCTGGCCGCCGCGCGCCCGCAGCGCGCGCAGGAATCCGGAAAGCATCGCATGCGTGTCGATGTCCATCGCGTCGGGTTCGGCCACGCCGCCCGCGACCCACCCAGGCCGCAACGCAGGCACGCGCCGCAGCACCTCGGCAGCGTCGATCGCGCGCACGCTCGGCACGAGTGCGGCACCCTCCGCGGCCGCGCGCGCGAGCAGCGCCTCCTCGCCATGCGTGCCGATCAGCATCACGCCGCGCGGCGACAGCAGCGGATGCTCTGTGAAGCCAGGCGGCGGCGTCGCCAGGAAGTCGCGGCTGGCGACCGAGAGCGCGCGCACCGTCGCATTGCCGTAGGTCTCCGTGAACAACGCCGCCGA
>JBIKXN010000403.1:0-3772 GCA_044355765.1 Alphaproteobacteria bacterium | reverse complement strand
GCACCGGACGCCGGCGGCCTCTGGCGCGGCCTCGGCGTCGCCTTCGCGCTGCAGCTCGCCTACGCGGCCTGGGTCGCGCGCCGCGAAGCCGCCCGGCGCTGAACCGGGCTCAGGCCGCCGACGGCGGCGGCGGCAGCGCGACCAAGCGCTCGAGCGCGGCGCCCAGCTCCAGCACGCCTTCCTCGTTCCAGCGCGGGCCGACGACCTGAAGCCCGACCGGCAGATTCGAGCGGTCGAGACCCGCGGGCACGCTCAGCACCGGCAGCCCGGTCATGCTGAAGACGAAGGTCGGCGCCAGCCAGTCGACATAGGTCTCCATCTTCCGGCCGCCGATCGTCTCGGGATAGTTCTGCTCGACGGCGAAGGGCGGCACCGGCGCGCAGGGCGTCAGCAGCCGGTCGTGGCGCTCGAAGAAATCGGCCATCGCCGCCAGCAGCCGCGCGCGGCCGCGCTCGCCCTCGGCGACGTCGCGCGGCGACTGCGCCAGCCCGAATCGCAGATTGCCGGCGTAGTTCGGCCCCAGCCGGTCGATGCGGTCGAGCACGTCGAGGCCGCCATTGACCACGAACTGGCCGCGCAGCTGCATGAAGGCGCGGCGATAGCCGGACAGGTCCAGATCGGTCTCCTCGACCGTGCAGCCGAGGTCGCGCAGCGCGAAGGCGGCCTGCCGCGCGACGCGTTCGACCTCGGGATCGACGCCGATGCGCGCGACGTCCGGGCAATAGGCGATGCGCAGGCCGGGCCGCAGCGGCGCCGCGGCGGCGGCCTGGAAGTCGCGCCCCTCGACCGGGACGACGAAGGGCTCGCGCGGATGCGGCCCCGAGACGGCCTGCAGCATCAGCGCCACGCCGGCGACGTCGCGCGCCATCGGCCCGTCGACGCTCAGCGCGTTCCAGGACTGGTCCGAGGGAACCAGCGGCACCAGCCCCGGCGACGGACGCAGGCCGACGACGCCGCAGAAAGACGCCGGCAGGCGCAGCGAGCCGCCCAGATCGGACCCGGTGGCCAGCGCGAACATGCCGGCGGCGAGGCCCGCGGCGCCGCCGCCGGTCGATCCCGCGGCGGATAGCGCCGGGTTCCAGGGGTTGCGCGTCGGACCGAACAGGGCGTTTGTCGTATGCGCGCCATAGGCGAATTCGGGCACGTTGGTCTTGCCGACGATCACCGCGTCGGCCGCGCGCAATCGCGCGACGATCGCCGCGTCTTCGTCGGGCACATGGTCCTTCATGATCGCGGCGCCGTAGGTCGTGCGGATCCCGGCCGTGGGATGCGTGTCCTTGATGCCGACCGGCACGCCGGCGAGCAGCCCCAGCGGCGCGCCGTCTGCGCGCCGGCGCTCGATGTCGCGCGCCTGCTCCAGCGCCAGATCCGCGGTCGCGGTGACGACCGCGTTGAGCCGCGGGTTGTGGCGCGCGATCGCGTCGAGATGCGCCTCGACGACCGCGGTAGCTGTGGTCTCGCCGTCGCGGACCATACGCGCGATGGCTGGGGCGGAAAGACGAACGAGATCTGATCCGGTCATGTCGGTCGGTGGTGGCCCTGGCTCGAGTTTCGGAGTCGCGCCGGGAATCCTATCGCCGAAACGCCGAAAACCAGAGCCCCGCAGCGCCGGACCGCGTCAGTAGCGATCCGGCACGTAGAGCTCGGACGGCAGCACGCGACGCTCGTAGTTCGGGTTGAAGACGCGCTGAGGCAGCGCCGGCGCCTCGTGCGGTACGTCCTCGTAGGGCAGCATCGACAGCAGATGCGCGATGCAGTTCAGCCGTGCGCGCTTCTTGTCGTTGCCCTCGACGATGTGCCAAGGCGCCTCGGGGATGTTCGTGCGCTCGAACATTTCCTCCTTCGCCTTGGTGTACTGCTCCCAGCGTACCCGCGATTGCAGATCCATGGGCGACAGCTTCCACTGCTTGAGCGGATCGTGGATGCGCATCAGGAAGCGCAGCTGCTGTTCCTCGTCGGTGATCGAGAACCAGTATTTCACCAGCACGATCCCGGAGCGCGCGAGCATGCGCTCGAATTCCGGCACGTCGCGGAAGAAATCCTCGACCTGGGCCTCGCTGGCGAATCCCATCACCCGCTCGACGCCGGCGCGGTTGTACCAGCTGCGGTCGAACAGGACGATCTCGCCCGCCGCCGGCAGATGGGGCACGTAGCGCTGGAAGTACCACTGGGTCTTCTCGCGGTCGGACGGCGCAGGCAGCGCGACCACACGGCAGGTACGGGGATTGACGCGCTGGGTGATGCGCTTGATGACGCCCCCCTTGCCGGCGCTGTCGCGGCCCTCGAACAGGACCACGAGCTTCAGGCCCTTGAAGGCGATCCAGTCCTGCAGCTTGATCAGCTCGCTCTGCAGCCGCAGCAGCTCCGAGAAATAGCGATTGCGGTCGATCGACGCGCGCTTGCGCCGGGCAAGCAGATCGCGCAGCTCCGGCGGCAGCCGCCGGTCGTCGATCTCCTGCTCGCGCTCCTCGTCGAGGTCGTCCTCCAGTTCCAGCGCGGCCCAGGACCGGTCCTGGGCGCCATCCGCTTCGTCAGACATCGTCCGCCTCCGGGAAAACCCCCGCCTGGACACCAAGATGGTCACGACACGTGACGATTTCATGTCGCGCGTCTGGCGAGGACTCGCCACCTGGGCCGGGGGCCGGCACCGACGCGGCGGTCGCGCGGGATGCCGCCGCCATGCGAAGCTGGCGCGGTCATTACGCAAGGGGGTCCAATGCGTCGCAACATCCTGCGCGAAAAGCTCGATGCCGGCGAGCCGACGCTCGGCACGCATCTTCTGTCCTGCTGGCCGACGCTGGTCGAGATCGTCGGGCAGACCGGGCTCTACGACTATGTCGAGTTCACGGCCGAATACGCGCCCTTCGACCTCCACGATCTCGACAATCTCGGCCGTGCGCTCGAACTCGCCGGCCTCGGCGGCATGATGAAGCACGAGCAGACGCAATGGACGCATCAGGCGATGCGCTCGATCGGCTCGGGCTTCCAGTCCGCGCTGTTCGCCGACGTGCGCAGCGTCGAGGACGCGCGGGCCTGCGTGCGCGCGGTGCGCGCCGAGGAGCCGCGCGCGGGCGGTCTACATGGCGTGGGCATGCGCCGCGACGTCGGCACGATGCGCGACGCCGGCTCGCAGGCCTTCGTCGACGCGCTCGACGGCGTCGTGGTGGCGATCATGGTCGAGAAGCGGCAATGCGTGGAGGATCTCGACGCCATCCTGTCGGTTCCCGGCATCGACATGGTCCAGTTCGGCCCCGCCGACTACGCGATGAGCATCGGCCTGACCGGTCAGTGGACCCATCCCGAGGTCCGCGCCGCCGAGCGCAGGACGATCGAGACCGCGCTGAAGAAGGGTCTGCATCCGCGCGCGGAGATCGGCCATCCCGACGAGGCCGCGCGGTTCCTGGAGATGGGCGTGCGCCATTTCTGCATCGGCTGGGACGTCACGATCCTGAACGCGGCATGGCGCGCGAACGGCGACGGCATGCGTGGCCTGCTGGCCGGATCGGGCGGCGGCGCCAAGCGCAAGCGTCCGCCCGCGAAGGCGGCCCGCGGCGCCAGGCGCGGCCATTATCGCTGAGCGGTGACGCGGTGCGGTTTCCACCGCACCGCGCCCCTGCGCGATCCCCTAGAACGGGTCTGCCTGGAATTTGAAAGACGAAAAAGCGCGGGTTGGCGCTTTTGCGCAGCGATCCCCTTGGACACGGGTCTGGGGCGCGAAGCTCGACGCGCCCGGTTCTTTTCGTAGCGCAGCTCCGCGCGCCGATCCAGCGCG